>CAZQUC010000179.1:0-8617 GCA_964596095.1 uncultured Enterobacteriaceae bacterium | reverse complement strand
TCAAAAACAATGCGCGCGGCTTCCATCGCTTCGATTCTTTCAGAATCCGCATCCTTTTCTTCCTCGGAGGCCTGGATCTCCAACCACGCTAACTACAGAAGACCCGGAAATGTTTGGTCTTGAGCGATTTTCAAACCTCTTTGCCATTGAGGAACAATCGGGCATAGTAATACAACGATCATGTAAAAACGGGACTATTGAAGCACCGGAAAAAGCGTTTACTTGAGAGCGGATCCAGCCTTCGCCAACCAAGGAGCGCACCCGCTGAGGGCTCTCCCAAAGCGGACGCAACTCCCTCTCAATGGCCGCTTCCAACGCTTCCAGCGAGCCAAACACCCGGTTGCCCGTCGCGTCTTTGATAAGGTCTCCCACCCGCTCCACCGGGTTCAGTTCCGGGCTGTAGGGCGGCAGCGGCAACAGCCGGATATTTTCGGGCAGGCGCGCATCACCCTCTTTGAGATGGAACCCCGCTTGATCCTGGATCACCACATGGATGGCTTCGGGATCCGCATCCATTCCGCCACCCGCGAGCGGGCTCGGCCGACGATACGGGCGATCTCTTCGAGGGTGTGTTCCCCGCTCAGGCCCAGGCGCAACGCCATCAGACGTTGCTGGTGTCGCGCGAGGCCCCCTTGACGCAGCAGGACTTCGACTTCCCCGGCCAGTTCAGGCTTTCCTCAGTGGAAATTTTTTGCCATGGCTCTCTTTAGCAATTAAAGTCCCGTTTTCAACGGGCTTTTTGTATAACGGCGAGGTCCGTGTCATCCTGAGTGTGTTGCGACGTCCCTCTCTCGGAAAAACCGTGCTGGACAGAGCCCGTTGCCGCCTTCTCAATGCGGGCGCATTTTCAACCCCAACGAATCCCCATGTCCAGCCCCGCCGCCCCCGTCACCCGCCTTCGTGATTTGACTCCCGTGCAACGCCGCAGCGGGCTGGCCGCATGGCTGGGATGGTTGTTCGACGGGCTGGACATGCATGTCTATACGCTGGTGGCCATGCCCTTCGTGGCGCTGCTGCTCGGCGAGGCGGCGCAAGCGCAACCGGGGTTGGTGAAAGAAAAGGCCTCCATCATCCAGGCGGCGTTTCTGGTCGGCTGGGCGTTGGGCGGGGCGTTTTTCGGGCGCATCGGCGACAAGATCGGCCGCAGCCGGGCGCTCATGCTGACGATCCTGACCTACGCGGGCTTCACCGGGCTGTCGGCGATTTCCCAGGAGTGGTGGCATCTGATGATCTTCCGATTTTTGTCGGCGCTGGGCATCGGCGGCGAATGGGCGGTCGGCGCGGCGTTGCTGGCCGAGACGTGGCCGAAGAAGTGGCGGCCGTGGATCGCCGCCACGCTGCAAACGGCGGTCAATATCGGCATCCTGCTCGCCTGTTTGGCCGGGTGGCTGCTGGCCGATGAGCACCCGCGCTGGATTTTCGTCGTCGGCCTGCTGCCAGCGTTGCTGACGCTGTGGATCCGCAAGGCGGTGCCGGAGACGGCGCATTGGGAGGAGGCGCGCGCCCGGCAGAAGCCGCCCGGCCTCGGCGAACTCTTCGGCCCGGCGGTGCGCGGCACGACGTGGCGGGTGCTGTGGCTCTGCGCGGTGTCGCTGGCGGGGCATTGGGCGTTCATGTTCTGGCAGCAAAGCCACATCCGCGCGCTGCCGGAGGTGGCCGCGCGTGATGCCGCCGGGCAGAATCACGCCGTGGTCGTCGCCCTCATGTGCATCATCATCAGTTCGATCTTCGGGAATTTCGTGGCGGGCGCGCTGGCGCAACGGTGGGGCTACCGGCGCGCCATTGCCGTGCTCATGGGAGCGTATGCCGTCGCCATGCTGGGAGCTTTTGCCCAGCCGCTCGGTCATACCGCCACGCTGGTGGTCTTTTCGTTGGTCGGCCTGTGCCAGGGCGTGTTCGGATTGTTCACGATGTGCCTGCCGCCGCTCTTTCCCACGCTGTTGCGCACGACCGGAGCCGGCTTCTGCTACAATATCGGCCGTCTTTTCGCGGCGGGCGGCACGGTGTTTTTCGGCCTCTTCGCGGCGGTGGATGATTTCCGGCTGGCGCTGCTCTATGCGGGGTTCCTGTTCATCCCGGCGGTGGCGCTGGCGCTCCTGCTGCCGGAGCCGCGCGAGGATGTCGAATAGCGCCGGCCATGGCCGAAAGCGGCGGCGGTTTCCGAATGGGCCGAGGATCGCCTGCGAACGCTGCGTGCGTGTTTGGTGCGCTGGTCGCCGAGGGGCAGCCGCCGCTGGGAGATCAAAGGCGGCGTGGGCGAAGGATGGGGCATCGATTCTCAAATCGATGAAAATCAATTGACCGGAACTTTTGAATGCTGATTTTCGCGAGCAATCCTTACCCGGATGCGCGCCAGAATCCTGCCTAGTGAATTTTTTTTGGCGGACTTTGGCCAGGAATACCGCAATTCCGGTATTAAATCAGTATGGCGATGACACCGCATCGAAGATCGGCCAGCCATTTGTTCTCATTCACATTGAAATTGTTGATGTAAGCACCACTCGTCGGTTGAGTATCTTCAAGGGTGGTTCCATCAGACGGATAAGGAGCTGTCTTCGTTTTCCGCCTCGTGCGGGACGAATTCGGATCTCCTGCCGTCGATTGGCGCCACCCGCCGATGGCGAACCGATGCTCTGTCTGGATGACGCTTCATCCCGGAGATCGTCCGCCCGCCATCAGCCCCTTTCGTTCCGACCGTGACGGAGTGACCCTCCAGCGGCTCGCGAACGTTCCCGGCCGCCGCCTCTTCCATACTTTATGAGCATGGAGTATTTGGGAGACGGCGGCGGCCGGTGCCTTCAACCGCGGCGGGTGGCACGGCATTTTTCCGCTTCATGATGGGTTGACATGGTTGCGGAAATCCGGCTTCTATATCAGACTCCCTTCGTCGTGACCGGCGGCGACGGCCGGGGGCAGACGAACCATTCCTATGAAAAAAAACTCCACTCTCATCGTCCTGCTCGGGCAGGCGTTGCTTTTGACACTGGCGCCGCTGCGCGGAGACGTGTCCATCCCCGGTGATTTGGCGGCTTATGTGGCCCGTCCCGAGCCGCAATACCAATGGACGGTGGACAAGAAAGAATCGCTGGGGACCACGGAAGTCTGGTATCTCAAGCTCACCTCGCAAGTCTGGCAGGACATCCCGTGGGAGCACGATCTGGTGGTCTTCCGCCCGGAAAACGCGCCGGTCGAAAAGGCGCTGATTTTGAATGAAGGTGGCAAGGCCGGCCCCAACAAGGCCGTGTTTGGCGCGCTCCTCGCCTCCAAGATCAAGGCGCCCGTGGCCGTGGTGCTGGGCGTGCCGAAGCAGCCGCTCTACAACAATTTGTATGAGGACGACCTCATCGCCGAAACCTTCATCCGCTATCTCGAAACCGAAGACGGCTCGTGGCCGCTGCTCTTCCCGATGGTCAAGAGCGTCGTCAAGGCCATGAATGCGGTGCAGGAACTGGGCGCCAAGGAATGGGGAGGAAAGCCGGAGAAATTCATCGTCGGTGGCGCGTCGAAGCGTGGCTGGACTTCCTGGCTGACGGCGGCGGTGGACCCGCGGGTGATGGCCCTGACGCCGATGGTCATCGACGTGCTCAACATGCAGCCGCAGCTCCGGCATCAGATCGAAACCTTCGGCGGGCCGAGCGAGCAGATCGAGCCCTACACGAAGCGCGGCCTCGTTCCCATGCCCGACACGCCGGTCGCCCGCAAGCTCTGGGCGATGGTGGACCCGTGGCTCTACCGCAGCCGCTACACCATGCCCAAGCTCATCCTGCTGGGCAACAACGACCGCTATTGGACCACCGACGCCTTGAATCTCTATTGGGATGACCTGCCGGGCGAGAAATACATTTCCTACACGCCCAACGCCGGGCACGACCTCACCGAGCGCACACCCGAAGGGAAGAAAATCGATCCCATCCGCGCGGTCAACAACGTCGCCGCCTTCATCCGGCATCAATTCACCGGCACGCCGCTGCCCAAGCTGACGTGGAAACATGATGATGCCGCGGAGGGGCAGCTCCGCCTCACCATCACCGCCGATCCTGCGCCGAAAGAAGTCCGCCTCTGGGTCGCGAGTGAGAAGAACAAGGATTTCCGCGAATCCCGCTGGGAGTCCCGGCCGGTCGAATTCACCCCCGGCGAGCCCATCACCGCGCTGCTGCCGCGTCCGGGAAAGGGCTTCGTCGCTTACTATGCCGATCTCGGCTATCAGGTCGAAGACATCCCGCAATGGCTCTGCACGCAGTTGCGCATCGCGGGGGCGGCCGGGCAGTAGGCCCGCAGTCAGGGTTGGTCCGCGGCGGGAGCCGGAGTGGGCGCGCCCTTTTTTTCCTCCACGATTTCCAAGGGCTGGACCGTCCAGCCTTCGCCGGTGGCGGCCGGGGTCGCGAGGTAGCGGCGGCGGACCATTTTGTCCTCGAACGCCCAGGCGGCCACGATGTCCTGCGCGCCGTCGGGACGGGATTCCACGCTGAAGAGTTGCAGTTGGAGTGGTTGGAGTTTGGTGGATTTTTCGATCACGCGCGCGACGGGACCGACCCAGACATTGGTCATGTCTTTCGCGCTGAACCACCGCAGGCCGGTGTCGGCGAACGGCTCGCGGAAGGCGGGGGTGGAGTCTTCCAGCTGTGGGCCGAGGACGATGATGCCGACCTGGGCGGCACTCCCGGCGGCGATGGCGTCGCCCAACACCTGGCGCAACACGGCGGTGGCGGCGGGGGTTTCGTATTCGGTGGGCTGAAACGGTGGCGGCGGGGGCTGGCGGCAGGCGGGCAGCAGCGCCAGCAGCCCGGCCGCGAGCAAGGCCAGGCCACGGCCAAGCCGGGCCGGCGGCAGATCAACGATGGTCATGCCTGGATGTGGCCACGGCGGTCTCAAAAATCCAGAAAGATTTCCGTGCGGCGGTTCCTGGAGCGGCCCTCGGGATTGTCCGAGCCATCGGGGCGCGTGTTGGCGGCGAGCGGGCGCAAGGTGCCGAGGCCCTCGGTGACGATCTGCCGCGCCGGCACGCCCAGCGAAATGAGATACTCGCGGACGGCGAAAGCGCGGGCGGCGGAGAGGTGGCGGTTGTAGTCATCGCTGCCCACCGCGTCGGCATGGCCGGTCAGCCGCAGCGTGCGGCCGGCGTCGCCCCGCAGGAGTTGCGCGACGATGTCCAGTTGCCGCTTCGCCCGCGGCACGAGGCCGGTGTCGTCGAAGTCGAAATACACGACGATCGACTCACCGCCGGCGGGGTTCCTCACGATGGGCGCGTAAGCCACCCCCTCCGTCGCGCCGACGGTTTGCATGTAGGCGGACAAGAGGTTGGAGAAATTCAGCCCGGTCACGCGCCAGGCGCCGGCGGCATTCCTGCGCAATTCCAGGCCGAAATCGGTTTCGGCCGGTCCCGGCAACACTGCTTCCCGGCCCGGCGTGACCTTCACGATGACCCAGGCGTGATCCTCGCCGGTGACGGTGGCGCTCAAGGGGCGCTGCTCGGCTAGGTGATAGTTGCCTTCCTCGAACAAAATGCAGAGGCCCGCGACCTTCTCGCGCGTCACCTGCGATTCATCCGTGACGGCACGCGCCACGTCGTAGTCCTGCCGCAGCACGGCCTGGAGGAAATGCTCGGTGACGGCCAGCGGGTCGGCGGTCACGGGTGGATCGGCGCCGGGAGGCGGCGGAGCCCACGCGGTGGCGCGATGGCGCAAGGCCTCGGTGAAATGCACGGCTTCGGCTTTCCAGCCGGTCTCCGCATCCCGGCCGATGTCGAGTTCCAAGGCCAGCGCGGCGCCCGGCGTGCCCGGCACGAGCGGGGACGCCTTGGCCATCGGCGGGGCGTCACCCGGTTCCAGCGCAATGGCCCAACGGCTCCAGGGACCGATTTCGCCGATCTCCCGCAAAGCCGGCGGGGTGGTCACTTTCAGGCGACCGCCCTCAAAGAGCGACTCCAAAAAAGCCGCTTTGTCTGCCGGCAGCGCGCGGTCTCCCAGCAGCGAGACCGCCGTGGCGAGATCGCCCCGCGCCAGCAACGCGGCGATGGTTTGGGCAAAGGCGTGCGGGCTGGGAAAGCGCGCCGGGATCACGGGAGCGGGCAGCGTCGGCTCGGCTGTCGAAGCGGGAGCCGTCTCTGTGGGGGCGGATTCCATCGCGGTGGACGCCGGAGCCGTGCCGGTTGGCGCCTCCGCCGCGGGATGGACGGTCGGGTGTTGTCTTTCCCGGCGCGCGGGCCAGGTCAGCACGAAGAAAAAAAACAAGCTCAGCCCCACGATCCCGAGAAAAACCAGGATCGGCGTGCGGCTCTGGCCGCGGGACCAGCGGTTGGGCGTGGAGAATAACAACATCACAGACAACACGGCACCATACCGTGGCTTGACGTTGAAACAAGACCGGCGCCCGGTTTTCCCCGCTCCGGGAAACCACTTATTCCCCTCCGGTGATTTCGAGATCGTCAAACCGCGCCGTGTCATCGAACGAGCCGAGTCCGATCCGCCCCGCACCGAAGGTCGTGTCTTTGGCCTCCAGCACGGTTTCTTTCAAGTCGTCGAAAAACACCTTAATGAAACCCTCCCGGTCGCGCGTGACTTGGATGGTGTGCCACGTGTCGTCTTTCCACGGGATGCCGGTGGTTTCCTTGGTCGAGATTTTTTTCCGATCCGCGCCATCGACGATGAAAATTTGTCCGGAATGCGGATCTGCTTTTTCTCCGAAATGAACGTAATAAAAGTGCGCGTCATCCTGATAACCAAAAATAAAGACGATATCACGATGCCCGTAGGATTTGGTGGTGGTCTTGACTTTGGCTGTGGCATGGAACGTGCCAAAGGCATGCTCCTTGAGCAGAACGAAATTGAACGGGCTGCGATGAGGCGGCTTCGTGCGGGCGGTTTTGTCGAAGAGATCCAGCACTTTGCCGTCGCGGTCATCGCTGAGTTTCCAGTTTTGGGCCGCGGTCGGTTCCCACCGATCGAAGCCTTGCTCGAAGTCCTCGCGGAACGTCGCCGGGCTGGTTTCATCGGCCGGTCCTGGAATGAGGAGGGCGAGCGACAACAAGATGCCTAAATGGCGTGAAGTGAAGAATGGACGGGATGTTTTCATGTTTTTTATGGCAAGAGGAATGGTCTCACAATTCCCGCGGCGCGCGACGTTCATTCAGAGCGTCGCAATGCGGACAGGTGACGAGGGGCGTGGAGGATTCGTCGCGAAAGACTTCAAAGCAAAGGCGACACATGATTTGATGGTGCCGCTCCCGGCAATGGCGAGCGTGACGCCGCCACCGGCTCCACAACGCAAGAGCGCCAACCAGTAGAAAAACACTCCACAAGCCGATGGCCGCCAAGCCGGAATAGGTGGTCTGGATCATTGCGGAATCGGGGCGGTGGAGGGCGGCGAGGGTGAGGGAGGCGGCAGAGTGGGGAGGGAAGCGCCGAGGAGATCGGGCCACGCAGGAGGCGCCGGACGTTCGGGCCACGGTTCGCGGGGGAGGGCGTGCTGGTGAAAGCTGGGCTGGTAGGTTTCGGCGTCGGCTCCTTCGGGCAGGCCGAGACCGTCCTCCGGCACGGGCACGGCGAGGCTGGGCAGGGAGGAGGAGCCCAAGCCGTCCGTCGAGCCGGCCCACGGTGGCAGGATCATGACGGAAACGGGGGCGGGCATGCCACGCGTCGGTTCCGGCGTGGGCACGCTGAAGAGGTAAAACCCCGCCGCGCCGGCGAGGCCCGCCAGCACGATGAACGCCGTCAGCCGCCACCACGTGCCGCGCGCGCGGTGCGACCAGTCGAGCAACAAGGGGGCCGGGGGTGGGGCGGGGGAGGATTTCATGGCGACATCGGGTTAAGGGCGTCCGTTTCCGGAGGCACCGCAGCCTGTGCAACTTCATAGCCGGCTTCGAACGCGATCTGGGTGACTTTCAGCACCCACCCGTGCGCGGCGAGTTCGTCCGCGCGGATCAAGACCTGGCGGTGGTCGCGCGCCCGCGTCTTGAGGATCTCCGGTAGGGCTTCCAGTGTGACGGGTTGCTCATTGACGTAGAGCTGCGGATTCCGGCCGGCCGTCAGCGTGAGCACCAGCGCCTTCGGCATCGGCTCCAACAGCGACGTCGAGGCGGGTGGATGCACCCGCACGCCCGATTGCATGACCATGCTGGAGCCGAGCAGGAAAAACGTCAGCAGCAGCAAGACCACGCTCAGGAACGGCACCAGATGGATCAGGCGCGGCGAAAGCTGGATTTGGGATTGAAGTTTCACCGGGATGGGGAACGAGGGGCGGGAGCGCGTGTCATTTTGCGTGTCATTTTAGCAGAGGGACACGTCATTTCAGCGTGAAAATACGCCGGAACGCCACGACCGGTTTTTTTCTATCGTTGGGAGAGGCTCGACATTCCACATGGGTTTGATATGATGCGCCATGCTCGAAACGCCATCCGCCCTCCTGCTCCGCTATCCGGGAACGAATAGTGATGAAGAAACCGCCCGCGCGCTGCGCGTCGCCGGCTTCCAGGCCGAGATTCGGCCCAGCGCCGTGGTCACCGCCGGGGAGATCGCCCACGCACAGCTCGTCGTTTTCTGTGGCGGCTTCAGCTACGGCGATTACGTGATGGCCGGGCGCATCGCGCAATTGGTGACCGAGCAACGCCTCGGCGGCGCGC
>CAZQUC010000178.1:0-8631 GCA_964596095.1 uncultured Enterobacteriaceae bacterium | reverse complement strand
TATGCGGTCCTGGAAAAAGTCTCGCGCGGCGCGGGCCGTCTGGACTTCCAGCGACTGAGCGCGGATGGCACGACCGGCGGCTGGCTGCTGTCGCTCAACCGGATGGATGCGATCCCGGAAACCGGCTGGCCCGCCGCCAACGGCGCCACCACGCCGCAGTTCTTCCGCACCGCGGGCGCGAACCGCCGCCAGGAGACCACCCCCAACAACCCGACTCCCGCCGGCGATGACGAGCCGCAGCAATCCAACGGGTATCTCAATTTCGACAATCCCGGCGGGTATGTCATCACTCCCGCCCAGCGCGCGGCCATCGAAGGCTGGTTCCAGGATTTCGAGGACGTGCTCTACGACAACGCGCGCTGGCGGCATCCCACCGAGGGCTATCACCGCTGGCTGGATGCGGATGACTTCGCGGGGTATTTCGTTTTCAATGAGTTGACCAAGAACGGCGACGGCCTGCTCATCTCCATGTATCCGTGGAAAGGCGACGACGGCAAACTCCGCATGGGCCCGACCTGGGACTACAATTATGCCAGTTATTATGCCGGAGGCGAACCCACCGGCGACCTGCGCTGGCGCGGCGACCGCCTGTGGTATCGCCGGCTGTTTGCCGATCCCGATTTCCTCCAGCGTTACATCGACCGCTGGTTCGCCTGGCGCGCCGGGGCAATGAGCCATGAGGGCCTCGCCCAGGTCATCGCCGATCAAGCCGCGGAGATCACCGATGCCAAGGCCGTCGCGCAGGGAATGGCCGGCGCCGCGCAGTGGCATCAGCGCCTGGACCGCATGACGGCCTGGGTGCAGGAGCGCGCGGCTTGGGTGGATGCCCAATATCTCGCGCCGCCGGTCTTCGATGTGCCCGGCGGTCTCGTGCCATCCGGCCAGGTAGTCGTTCTCGCGACCCCCGACGGCACGCTGTATTACACCTCGGACGGCGCCGACCCGCGTGCCTCCGGGGGAAATGTGGCCGAGGGCGCGGCCACCGACGATCATGTGGTGATTGCCGGGGACACGAAACTCCTCGCCCGCGCCCGGCAATCCAGCACACGCTGGAGCGCGCCGGCCACCGCGATTTATGTCACCGATGCCGTGCCCGCGACCGCGGAGACGTTGGCCATTTCGGAAATCCATTATCATCCTGCCGATCCCTCGCCGGAGGAGCGAGCCGCCGGCTTCACCGAGGCCAATGATTTCGAATTCATCGAGCTGGCCAACCTCAGCGACCGGAAAATCAGCCTGCTCGGCCTGCGCTTCGTGCTCTCGCCCGCCGGTGACGGCATCGCGTTTGCCTTCGACGAGGGCGATCGCTGGTCGCTCGCGCCCCAAGCCCGGCTCGTGGTGGTGAAGAATGCCGCCGCCTTCGCCGCGCGTTACGGCGCCAAGATTCCCGTGGCCGGGGAATACACCGACCTGCTCGGCAACAACGGGGATTTGCTGACCCTGTTGGACGCGGCGGGCGGCGTGCTGGCGTCCTTCGCCTACGCCGATCAAGCTCCCTGGCCGGTGGCAGCCGATGGCTCCGGCCGCAGCCTCACCCGACTCGCCGGCGCGTCGCCGGCCACCAGCGGGGCCCCTGCCACTTGGCGTCCGAGCGTGGCCGTTGGAGGCTCTCCCGGCGCCTCCGACACTCTGCCATTGCCCGCGGATGGCGATCTGGTCGCTTATGTTTTCGGCGGACGTCCCCTGAGCTGGGAATGGGCCGGCGGCACGCCCGTGGTTTCGCAATCACGCCTCCCCGGCACCGATGCCGTGACCGCCGCCCTCGAGCATTCTGTCGATTTGGTCGAGTGGCGGCAACTTGGTCCCGTAGAAGCCGTCGGACAGCTTCTGCCCGACGGTTCTTGGCAAATCCAACGGTCAGCGCCTTCCGCTTCCTCGGGGTTCCTTCGCTGGCGCATCGTCACTGTCGCGGAATGAGCGGCGCTATTCCTCCACCTCAGGTATCGGTCAATGAAATCTGTGTGATAGGTTTAAGGCGGTTTTTGTCGTCGTTTGACGACAATTATCATCGATTTGCGCGACGCTTTTGCCGTCTGCCAGCCCCTTCCTCAATCGTGACCATCAGTGGCCGGCTTGCGGGAAGAATCTTCAAAGGGCTTGGTTTGAAATAAGTTGCCAATCACGAATTCCGCTCCGACTTCCGGGAGGACGATCCCGTCAAAGAAGCCGTTCCATTCATAAAAAATGACAAAAAATGAACTTTTTTGGCAAAAAAAACGTCACAGCGACGTTATATGCGTAGGAACGCCCACCACTATGTTGCCTAAATTTTTATCCCCTTCCGGTCCTCTTTTGGCCGCCCTGCTCAGCGCCTTGCTCCTGACCTCGTGTCAGGACAAACAGGCTGCGGCCGAATTGGCCGAGGTTGAGGAACATCTCGAGGAACTGCAGCAAGCCAAGACCAAGCTCGAAACGACTCTGAAGACCGAAAAGGAGCAGGGCGAAAAACGCCAACGGGAACTGTTGCAGCAAAACGAGGCGCTGCAGAAGTCCAGTGACGAGATCAAAGCGCAATTCGAGCAACTGGAGGACGACGTGGCCAAGGCCAAACAGGAATTGCGCGACTACAAGTCGAAATACAAGCTCGGCGTGCGCACCAAGCTTAAAGGCATGCCCCTGCCGCGGCTCGAAACGACGGATCGGGTGGGGTATCAAAGCCTGGTGGTGCGGGAAGTGACGCCGGAGGAAGTGTCGTTTTCCCATTCCGGCGGCATCGCCCGGGTGCCGCTGGCCAAACTGCCGCGCGACCTCCAGCAAAAATTCCTCTACGAGCCGGAGGAAGTCAAAGCCATCGCCGAGGCGAAAGCGGCCGCCACGGCCGACGCGGGTTCCACCCTGCAGGGCGAAGACATGATGTCCGCGGAAGTGGCCGCCGTGAAACAAAAAGATCCCACGCGCGAGGTGAACCCGATCGTGGTCATGAACCTCAAAAACCGCATCGTCGCGCGCCAGCAGCAGATCCAGAAGACCAACGAGGAGGCGGCCAAGGTGAAAAAATCCGGCTTCGGCGATACCCAATTGGGCAAATACCGGCTGCAGATTCTGGGCAAGCGCGTGAATCAACTCCAGGGCGAAATCCGGCGGTTGCTGCAAATGCTCAACAAGGAACTCAACGGACAGTAAATCAATTGATCCAACAACCTCTACCTCCCCAAGAAAATGCGGATTTGAAGAGGCGATGAAGGGCCGCATGACGCAGTCTTCACGCCCTCCTCCTCAGAAGATCTTAAACGGGTTCTGAGGTGCGCCACCCATTTTGAAAGGGGGTGATGCCACTCCGGTCGAGAGGCCGGCGTCCCGAGCCTCAGCTTTCGCCGAGATAGGCTTCGCGGACTTTGGGGTTGGCTTTGATCTCGGCGGCGGGGCCGTGGAGGAGGATGCGGCCGGTTTCGAGCACGTAGGCGTGGCTGGCGGTTTCGAGCGCGAGATGGGCGTTCTGCTCCACGAGCAGGATGCTGAGGCCGAGTTCCTTGTTGATCTCGATGATGCGGTCGAAAATCGTGCGCGTGAGCAAGGGGGCGATGCCGAGCGAGGGTTCGTCGAGCATGAGGCAGCGGGGACGGCCCATCAGCGCGCGGCCGATGGCCAGCATCTGCTGCTCGCCACCGGAGAGCGTGCCGGCGTGTTGTTTGAGCCGCTCCTTGAGCCGCGGGAAGAGGGCGAAGATTTTTTCCTGATCGGCGGCGATGCCCTCACGGTCGCGGCGCAGGTAGGCCCCCATACGGAGGTTTTCCTCCACGGTCAGATTGGCGAAGACCATGCGGCCTTCGGGGACATGGCAGAGGCCGCGCGCGACGAGTTTGTGCGGCGCGATGTTGGTGACGGCCTCGCCCTCGTAATGCACCGATCCTTTGCCGGCTTTGACCAGGCCCGAGATCGCCCGCAGCGTGGTCGATTTGCCCGCGCCGTTGGCGCCGATCAGCGTGACGATGGAGCCCGCGGCGACGGACAACGAGATGCCGTGCAACGCGGCGATGGAGCCGTAGCTGACATGAAGATCGCGGACTTGAAGCATGGAAATGAAATGCGGCTGACTCTTTCCCTGTAATCACATGGACCGCCCGCGCCAGCCCGCAATGCCGAATTCGGCGGAATCGGCCCCGGTTTATTTGGGCTTGTGCGGGGTGTGGCATTGGCGGCATTCGACCGCGCGCTCCAGCCGGTAGGATGCCTCTTGGTCCTGCGGGGTTTTTTTGAGGGCGAGCGCCGCTTCGTGGAGTTCGGTCGTTTTCTTTTTCCAAGAAGCGGGGTCGCCCTGCGGCGGCTCGCACTCGGCCATGGCCTGGAAATAGGCGATCATCCGGTCGAGTTCCGCGGGCGTCGCGGTGCCCGCGCAGGCTTTCTTGACCAAGGCGGTGTGCCCCTTGATCGCCTCCTTCATCACCTGCTTGACGGTGTATTTGAGCTTGGGGCCGGACTTTCTGGCGGCGGGAGCCGCCAGCAGCACGGAAGCGCCGGCGACGATGGCCGCCATCGTCACAAAGAAAACCACACGGAAACGCATGGGAAGGAAGATGGTGGCGGCGCGACACGCCGCCAAGGGGCAAAACGAGGCGCGCCGGTTATTTTTTCGGCTCGGAAGCGGCTGGCTCTTTCACGGGGGCCAAGGTGAGCACTTTGAATTCGTCCTCGAATTCGGCGAGTGCTTTGGCGGCGTCTTCCTTGGTGAGTGACGATTTGGCCGACTCGAAGATGATTTTTTGCTCGTCTTTCTTGTCCCCTTTGGCGAACGCGAAATTGGCGGCGCCGATGTGTTTGGTGAAGGAGTCGCGGACCTTTTTCTTGCACATGCTGCACACCATGCCGGTCACGGTGGCGGAGTATTTCACGACTTTCGGCGGGGCCTCGTCGGCGAAGGTGAGGCCGGTGGCGGTGAGGGCGAGCAGAGTGGTGGTAAAAAAGCGTTTCATAGCGGGCAATCGAAATGCGGAGGCGGAAGGGAAAAACATGGGTGGGAAGGGTGATGGGGAAAGAAAAAAGCGGAACGGAGAGGCTCCGCTCCGCCTCGGCGGAACGCCGGAGCCACGGGGCTCCGGCAGTCATCAGGCGCAAAGATCAGCTTTCCTTTTCCTTGTTTTTCTTCTCTTTGTATTCGCCGGAGTCGAGCTTTTCACCGGCGTCTTTCCAGCCGGAGATGCCGGCGGAGAGGTGCTTCACGTTGGTGTAGCCCAGCTCTTTGGCCTTCTTCGCGGCGGCGGCATAGGCGCCGCATTTCGGGCCGCCACAATACGCGACGATGAGCGCGTCTTTGTCGGCGGGCAGTTTCTTGGCGATGTCGCCCTTGACGGCCGACCAGTCGAGCGCGGTCGGGACGCGGCCTTCCTTGAAGGAATCCGCTCCGTTCACGTCGATGACGGTGACTTTCTTCTCTTTGATCGCCGTTTTCAACTCGGCGATGGTGATGTCCGGGAATTCACCGGCAGAGGCGCCGATGGTGGTCAGCAACGCGGCCGCGAGGGCGAGCAACATGGATTTCATGATCAGGTTGTAGTTTGGGTTCGTGTTTGGTGTGGGTGGCTGCCCGGGGTGAGCCGGGCGGCTGGACAGAAGGGAGGGAAATTCAGTCAACGCCGGCTCGATCCGGGCGCGCGGGGAGAGGCCGTGGAAAAGGGAAAACACCCGGCCGCAGAAGAAGTTGCGAAAAAGCTCAAGCCGATGGCCATCAGGGTCGTTCCCCCCGACGCCAGTCCCTGGCACCCCCTGCCCTGAAAACGCTCAATGCCTCCCGCCCGCCCGCTCCGGACGCCGCCCTGCCATTCCCTCGGTTGCTCCAGACAGCCCATCATCAGCGCATTGGCGTTGTCGCCACGCGTGTTTGTTTGAAAAAATGCGGACCTCGGGGATTCAAGGACGGATTTGAAACTTGACGGTGAAGGCGCTCTCCGGATGATGGGGCGCGCTACGGGCGACCCGCCTGCGGCTTTTTTTTCTATGTCCGGGGCTGATTATGTCTGGCTGGTGAGTTACGGAATCGTGGTGCTGGGCCTCTCGGCTTTCGGCATCCACCGCTATCTCATGGTATGGCTGTTTTTGAAGCATTCGCGCAACAAGCCGGAGCCCTCCGGCCGTTTCGCGGAACTGCCGGCAATCACGGTGCAGTTGCCCGTGTTCAACGAGAAACACGTGGTCGAACGGCTCATCGACGCGGTGGCGCAACTCGATTACCCCAAGGACAAGCTGCAAATCCAGGTGCTGGATGATTCCACCGACGACACCGCCGACATCAGCGCCCGCAAGGTGGCGGAATTGCAGGACGCCGGCTTCGACGCGGAATGGCTCCACCGGACCGACCGCACCGGCTACAAGGCGGGCGCGCTGGAAAATGGCCTGCACACCGCCCGCGGCGAGTTCATCTTCATCCTCGACGCCGACTTCATCCCGCCGCCGGAAATCCTCCACCGGATGATCCATTTCTTCACCGACGAGAAAATCGGCATGATCCAGACGCGCTGGGGGCATCTCAACCGTGGCTACAGCCTGCTGACGCGCATCCAGGCGATGTTCCTCGACGGCCACCTCATGGTCGAGCAAACGGCGCGCAGCCGGTCCGGACGGTTCATCAACTTCAACGGCACCGGCGGCATCTGGCGGAAAAAAGCCATCGAAGACGCCGGTGGCTGGGAGCACGACACGCTGACCGAGGATCTCGACCTCAGCTACCGCGCGCAAATGAAGGGCTGGCGCTTCCACTTCCTCAACGACGTGGTCACGCCCGCCGAATTGCCCGTGGACATGAACGGCTTCAAGTCGCAGCAGCACCGCTGGACCAAAGGCAGCATCCAGACGTGCAAAAAGCTGCTCCTGCCGCTCTGGCGCAGCGACCTGCCGCTCCTCATCAAGCTGGAAGGCACCGTCCACCTGACCTCTAATTTCGCCTATCTGCTGCTGATCTTTCTCTGTATCCTCGTCTTTCCCGGCGCGGGCGATACCGTGACCCTGGGCGGCTGGCGGCGCTGGGTGCTCGACGTGCCGGTCTTCCTCGCCACGTCGCTTTCCGTGGGAGCGTTTTATCTGGTCGCCCAGCGCGCCGTGCATCCGCGCAAATGGTGGCAGGAGATCCTGCTGCTGCCGTTTCTCCTCGCCTTGGGCGTCGGCATGTCGATCAATAACGGCAAAGCCGTCCTCGAAGCGCTGTTCAACCGCCAGTCGGCTTTCATCCGCACGCCCAAATATGGCATCGAGCGCCGCGGTCAATCCTGGCGCCACGCCGCTTACAGCGCGGGCAAATCGATCGCGGTGGTCTTTGAATTGGCCTTCGCCCTCTATTTTTCCTACGCTGTTTGGGTCGCGCTCCAGATCCATTACTGGACGTCAGTGCCCTTTCTCTTTCTGTTCGCCGGAGGATTCTGGTATGCCGCGCTGGGCACGCTGGGCGCCTTCCTGCCCGCCAGTGCTCTCGCCTCTTCTGAACTTTCTTCCCAAGATCGTTCGCTTTCGGCCTGAATCATGCTCCGTGCTTTTCTACAATCTTCAAAAAAACGTTCAGAAATCTCAAATTTCCATAAAAAATTATTGATTTTTTATAAAATCTGGAATAATATACTGTCTGGAACGCTGAATCATTCTATGACAGAGCCAATTTCTAAAAAATATGGGGGATTTGATCTCCTTTTCGTTCGGCTGACGCAGAGCATGGCGTTGGTCACGGGGATGCTGTTGGTGTCCTGCGGCACCGCTCCCAAACGGGAGATTGTGGTCAGCGTCCGGGAGCAAAAAATCGCCTTGCTGGAAAAGGGGGAGGCCAAACGGGTGTATCCCTGTTCCACTTCGAAATTCGGACTAGGCGACCGCCCCGGCAGCAACGCCACCCCGCTGGGCAAATTGTCCGTCGCGCAGAAAATCGGGCACAACGCACCGTTGGGCGCCGTCTTCAAAGGCCGGCGTCCGACCGGGGAAGTCTTGGCCCCCAATGCGCCGGGACGGGATCCAGTGGTCACCCGCATCATGCGGTTAAGTGGCCGGCAAAAGGAAAACCGCATGGCGTTCAGCCGCTATATTTACATTCACGGCACCCCGGAAGAGCGGACCATCGGCCGCCCCGCCAGCTTCGGCTGCGTGCGCATGACCTCGCAGGATGTGGTCGATTTGTTCAATCTGGTGCCGGAGGGCACGCAGGTGCGCATCACCAAGGATCCTCTGCCCTCCGCCGCGCGCCAACTCGCCAAGGCGCAGGAAAAAGCCGCCCGCGAACGCGCCCGGCAACAGCAGCAACAACCGCCGCCGATGCCCGCCGCGCCCGCCATCCAACCGGAGCCTGTCACCACCGAGCCGTTGCTGGCCCAACCCGCCGCGGAAAAGCCAGGCGCGCCGAAAGTCGTCCAAGTGTCGGCGGGTGAGAAATTCGGCCCAGGCGCTCGGTCGGCCACCGTGCGCTGAGGCGGGGCTCGATTTTAAGTGTGGAGGCTTGCTCCGCTCTTCGGCTCACCGGCTTGTATGTGTTGAGCCGAAGGGACGGCTTGGGTAGGGCGGCCATCCTGGCCGCCGTGGAAAGCGTCGTATGTGTTTAGCACAGGAACCCACGCGTGCTCTTCGGGTGTGGAACCGGGAGCAACTTCAAAAATAGGAACAACGTGCAAGTTTTGAAGTGAGTCGGGAGCCCCAAGGGGGCGGGATATTTCAGCCCAGGGCAAG
>CAZQUC010000177.1:0-8669 GCA_964596095.1 uncultured Enterobacteriaceae bacterium | reverse complement strand
AAGGTGCGCATCCCGGAACATGCCCCGGCCGGGCGGGAGGAAAAGGCGGAAAATTTTTCCTCTGCCGGGAGGCGGACTTGCTTGTCATCCGCTGAGGCATGGCATTGACTCGGTGCTGTCGGTCGGGTAGGGATATTTATGTCCATCCGCGAACAACTCCAGCGAGAGGCCGCTCTGCTTCCGGAAGGGGTGGTTCAACGCCTGCTCGATTATCTGCACAGCTTGCCGGCCAGCGAGGTGGCGTCTGGCGTGCCGTGTCCGGCAGGAGATTATTTCGACACCTATTGGAGCCGCTGGTATGGCCGCTGCGAAGGTCAAGTCTGGGACGAACCACCGGAGCTTCCGCTGGAAATACGGGAGGCGTGGTAATGCCTTGGTTGTTGGACACGAACCACTGGATTCGGCTCCTGAAAGGACGTTGCCTGCCATTGGCGGAACGCTTGAAAGCCGTGCCGCCGCAGGAAGTGTGGCTCTGCTCCGTGGTGAAGGAAGAATTGCTCCACGGCGCGCTCGGCTACGAACGCTCCGATGATCGCTTGGCCTTGTTGGCGGAATTGTTTGCCAAGCATCCTTCCGCCCCTTTTGATGATTTGGCCGCCGAAGTCGCGGCCCATATCCGCCACGATCTCGAAACGCGCGGCTGCGTGATCGGCCCGCATGATGTGCAGATCGCTGGGGTGGCCAGGAGTCGCGGCTGGACACTGGTGACGAGCAACACGGAAGAATTCAGCCGCGTTTCCGGTCTGACCCTGGAAGATTGGACCACCTCCACGACCTGAACGAAAAAGCGGAAAATTGTTCCTCTGCCGAGAGGCGGGCTCTCCGGCCCGCTTGCCCAGCCCTCGAATCGCGGCCAGCATCGTCGCATGGTCCCCTATGCCGAACTGGAGTCGTTCTTCTCCACTCTCGTCGCCACGGCGCAGTCGCGCGGCATTACCTGCGCGATCACCAGCGGCATGGCCTGCGTGCATTTCGGCGTCGCCGCCACGACCAAGGACTGCGATGTGCTCTGCGACGCGGTCCGATCGGACGACTTCCGCGAGCTCATCGCCGCCACCACTCTGCGCGGCCTGTGGCCGAACTACCGAGGCAACATCTCGCCGCCGCTCGACGCCCGCTGGATGCGCGGTGGCTGGACCTCGCACTTCACTTGGAAGACGAAACCCGACGAAACCTGCCTCGACATCTTCGGCATCGCGCCGCGGGGGAGTTCGCCGTGGCATCGGCAATTGCGCGGCCTCTATGCCCGCCCCAACGTGGTGGCTGAAATGAAACGGACCAATCGCGAAAAAGACTGGCCGTTTGCCACCGCCCTTGGTGGCCAGATGCTGGAGGAAGGTGACTTGGAAGGCTGGTTGCACCTTTATGATCCGGAGGTCCTGCGCTCCAGCGCGAGATATCCGGCGCCGATAGAACGCCTCGTGAGCCTGCGTCCCTTGCTCCGGCTCGCGCCCTTCACCGATACCCTTCGCGTCAAGCGCGTGCTGCTCGCCGAACGCCTTTTCTGGGGCGAACTGGATGAATTGCGCATCCACATTTATCAGAAGCATTTGCGTCCTTACACCAGCGCCGTGCGCAAAGCCGTGGCCGGGCGACGCGATTTAGAAGTCGCCTCTTCCCATGCCTTGCGGCTCGAATGCGCGCTGGAGCATCTGCCTTTTCAGCCACTCCGCGACCACGGATTGGAGCGGCTGGTGGCCGAAGCCCAAGCCAACGTGGGAGTGACAATCGGCGCGGACGTGATAGAATGGCTGCCGGCAGCCGAACACCACTTCGACGGACTATGAGTCACGATCCGCAACCCGAGACCCGCATCACCATGACCCCGGCGCAACGGCGTCGCTGGCGCAAAATCATGTGGGACTTTCATGTCCGCGCCTTCGGCGAGGAAATGGCGCGGATCAATTTCATGCCGGAGAAGCGCCGCAAACAGGCCGTGGCCGAGATGATCGATCACGCGCGCCGCAAGGGGGTCAATCTCACCCGGCCCGCTCTGGGCGTGACGCCCTGACCGGCGCGCGGCGGAACAGGGAGGTCGGACGGCGATGGCGGCGAAAGCCTCGGCTTGGGCGATGCGGGCCTGACTCCCGTGCATCTTGACGCGGCGACGCTTCGTATTGTTGGGGGCCGGCTTGCTATGAATCAGAATTTCTCGACCAGGAAAATCGCGTTTCTCGGGGACTTTCCACCCCGTCAGTGTGGCATCGCGACATTTACGCGCGACTTGCGCCAGGCCATCATGAAATGGCAGCCGGACTGGATTTGCCCGGTGCTGGCGGTCACCGACGGCGGGCGGCGTTACGATTACCCGGAGGACGTGCGTTTCGAGTTCCCCGAAAAAGACGCCGAGGCTTACGTGCGCGCGGCGGATTTCCTCAATGTCTCCCACGCCAACGTCCTGTGCGTGCAGCACGAATTTGGCATCTACGGCGGCCCGGCCGGCCGTCATCTCATCAGCCTGCTCCGGCGCGTGCGCATGCCGGTGGTGACCACCCTGCACACGGTGTTGCGGGAGCCGGACGCGACACAGCGCAAGGTTTTCCAAGAGTTGGTGCAGGCCTCCACGCGGCTCGTCACCATGACGGTCAAAGGCGCGGCACAGTTGCGCGAGGTGTATCAAGTGCCGGAGGAAAAAACGGTGGTCATTCCTCACGGCATCCCGGACATACCGTTCGCCGATCCCAATTTCCACAAGGATCAATTCGGCGTGACGGGCCGCCCGGTCATCCTCACCTTCGGCCTGCTCTCGCCTGGCAAGGGCATCGAATACGGCATCTCCGCCCTGCCCGAGATCGTGCGCGAGCATCCCGACGTGGTGTATATCATCCTCGGCGCCACGCATCCGAACCTCGTTCGCGCCGAGGGGGAAACCTATCGGTTGTCGCTGGAGCGGCTCGCGAAAAAACTCGGTGTCGAGAACAACGTCATCTTCGTCAACCGCTACGTCGATAACCGCGCGCTCGCGGAATACATCGGCACGGCGGACATTTACCTGACGCCGTATCTGAACGAGGCGCAGATCACCTCCGGGACGCTCGCTTATTGTTACGGCGCGGGCAAGGCGGTGATCTCCACGCCGTATTGGCACGCGGCGGAGTTGTTGCAGGACGGCCGCGGCATGCTGGTGCCGTTCCGCGACGCGGGGGCCATCGCCCGCGCGGCCAACGAATTGCTCGGCTATGAGGCCCGCCGCCACGCCATGCGCAAACAGGCGTATCTGGCCGGCCGCGACATGATCTGGAAACAGGTCGCGCATGACTACACGGTGGTTTTCAACGAGGCGGTCGATGTTTTCCGCTCCTCGCCGTCGGAGCGCGCCAGCCAGCCCGCCATGACGCTCGCCAAGGAACAGGCGGGGCTGCCTTTGTGGCGCTTCGATCATTTGCTGCGCCTGAGCGACTCCACCGGCGTCTTCCAGCACGCCATTCACTGCGTGCCGTGGTTCGAGCACGGGTATTGCGCCGACGACAACGCCCGCGCCTTGTTGCTGACGGTGCTGCTCGAATCGCTGGAGGAAACCACGCCCGCCCTGGAGCGGCTGCAAACCTCCACCGCGGCCTTCATGCAGCATGCCTACAACGGGGAACTTGCCCGCTTCCGCAATTTCATGTCCTTCGATCGGCGGTGGCTGGAGGAAGCCGGCTCCGATGACAGCCACGGGCGCGCGCTGTGGGCGCTCGGCGCGGTGGTGGGCCGCACGCGGCGGGAAGGGCTGCGCCACTGGGCCGCCAAGCTTTTTGAACGATCCTTGCCAACCATGGAGCACGTCGCCTCCCCGCGCGCCTGGGCCTTCGCCGTCCTCGGCGTGCATGAATATCTCCGCGTCTTCCAAGGCGATCTGCTCGCCACCCGCTGGCGCACCGAACTGGCCGGACGCCTGCTGGCGCTTTACGAGCGGGTGCAGGGTCCGGACTGGCGGTGGCTGGAAGACATCGTCAGCTATGACAACGCCCGGATCCCGCACGCCCTCATCCTCTCCGGATATTGGATGAGCCGTGAGGACATGCTGCGCACCGGCCTGGATTCGCTGCGCTGGCTCCAGCAGCACCAGACCGGCCCCACCGGCTTCTACCGCCCCGTCGGCTCGGAGGGATTCTGGCCGCGCGGCCGGGAGTCCGCCCTGTTCGACCAACAACCGGTCGAAGCCGCCGCCGCCGTCAGCGCTTGCATCGAAGCCTGGCACGCCACCGGCGACACGTGGTGGTGCCTGGAGGCGCAACGCTCGTTCGAGTGGTTCATCGGCGGCAACGACTCCAATCTGCCGCTCTACGATGCCACCACCGGCGGCTGTTTCGACGGCCTCCATGCCAATCGCGTTAATCAAAACCAAGGCGCCGAATCCACGGTCTCCTACCTGCTGGCCCTGGCGAAAATGAAAGCCCTCAATCACGAGGTGCTGAGCTTTTCCGATCCCGCCACGCCGTCCTCCTGAAAATATAAAAAAGAAAGATGAAGTAACGCTACGGCCACGTAAAAATGGGTCGATGGCCCCGGAGGGACATCAGAAAGTAGTTATTTCTTACTTCGTATGAAAAGTGGATGGAGTCCTCATTTTGCCGGTGACGTCTATGTAATAGACATACATTTTGTTCCCGTCCTTGGAGTAGGTGGCTCCATCGTTTGTCCTGAAATAGACAGGCGCGCGTCCTTCCGTGAACTTGCCAATGCCGCGTGGCTTCAGGGGAATCACGAGTTTGCCGGTTTTGTCGATGCACCCCATTCCTCCCGATTCATGTGGGTTATTTCCCATCGCCACCGAGGCACGCCCTTCGCTGAAAGAACCGGCCATATCCCAAATGGCCGGAATAACAAGCTTCCCGGACTTATCGATGAAGCCCCACTTGTTTTCGGAAGATTTCACCGCCGCCAGACCTTCCGTGAATCCGTAAGCGGTGCTCCACTGTGCCGAGATCACGAGTTTGCCGGTTTTGTCGATAAATCCCCATTTGTCATCCGCTGACTGCACGACAGCCAGTCCTTCCGCGAAATTTTCAGCGTCTTTCCACTGCGCCGGGATCGCCAATTTGCCGGATTTGTCGATGAAACCCCACATGCCTTCAGGTGACTGCACCGCCGCCAATCCTTCGGAAAACGGCCATGCGCGCGTCCACGCATAGGGAAGAATCTCCACCCCGCCACGGTCAACAAAACCCCATTTGCCGTCTTTACGCGAGGGTGCCAGCGCGCCGCCTGTGGGCCGGGCTATGGGCTTCCCCTCCGTGTCAAACCAAGCCTTGCTGCCGTCATCGAGGGTGACTTCCGCCACCCCGTCTGTTACGGGCATGGCATATTTGAATTGGGCGGGGATGCGCCAGGCCCCGTCCTTGCCGATGTAGCCCCACTTCCCTTCCCGCGTGGCCGCGCAAAGGCCCTCGCTGAAACCTAAACGCGAAGTGGATTCAAATTGTGGAGGGATAACAGTTTTCCCATCGAGATCAAAAAAGCCATACTTTTCGTCCTCGGTATGAAAAGAGCACAGTCCTTCATGGAAACTGGGCGCGTCCGCCCGCAGCTCGATGGCACTGAGGTGAAAAGCCATCAGCACGAGGGAAAAAAAGAAAGAGCGGCAACTGCTAGCCGGGAATTGGCTTTTCCTTTTTGGGCGGGTCGATATGGTGTTCGTAGCGAGGCGCGTCATGGTGAACGATGGGCTGAAGAAACTGATGCCGACCACCCAGAGCATAAAAATGGATGTGCCGCAAGAACCGGATTTTATCATCGTAGCACTGCCATCTTGAAGTAGTGGGAGAAGCGGCGCACATCTCCGCCCCGCAGCTCCCCAGCGGACCCGTCAAGCGCAAGGGTGGACGAATGGTTTACACAGGCGCGTTTCCGTGTGACTGCGGCGAAGCAATGTCACGAATGCGCCAAGGATAAGCCCGGCGGAGCAGCAAAATGCCCTCACCGAATGCTTTATGACCGCTCGCCTTGCTGGTTGCTTGATTCCGCGGGAAATGGTATGACTGCCGCATGACCAGCACGCTTGAGATCAAGTTCCCTGCGACGCTCGCGCTTCACGCTAGAAATCGTGAAGCGATGGAACAACGCAGCCGTTTTCTGCTGGCGCTGAAATACTTCGAGCTTAGCGAACTCACTTCCGGCCCAGCCGCGGGCATGGGCGGAATGGGGCGCGTGGCGTTCCTCACGGAGGCCGGCCGTTGTGGGGTGCCCGCGGCCGAACTGGGTAAGGAGGAACTGCCAAACGAGTTCGCTGATGCCTGATTTTTTCAGGATCATGAATGCGCCGAAGAATCCACTCGAAGGCAAAATCCGACGCCTCGCCGTCACGTTGTCGCCCGATCCGCGGCGCGTGTTGCTACGTCCCTTCATCGCGACGTTGGTCGTCAAACCGATGGCCGCGCCGGAACCGAGCCCGCGGGTGCTGAATCTTTTCGCCCGCGTCATGATGCTCGATGACGCCGCCGCTGCCGCCCAGCTCGAGCAGGTGCTGGCCGAATTCGACGGCCGCCATGTGAATATCCGCGACATCTTCCTCGAACGGTTCGAGCAGGTGAGCCCGCTCCTGCCCACTGACCGGCCGCTCTCCCCGCAGCGGCGGCTCCTGCTCGGCTCGTATTTCACCAACGAGTATGCCATCGAGGCCGCCGCGCTCTTCAATCCCAGCATCGTGCCGCATCCGGACCAAAGCGGGGTCGGTCCCGGCGAGTTGCGCTTCATCCTCAGCCTGCGCGCCACCGGCGAGGGGCACATCTCGTCGATCACCTTCCGCTCCGGTATCCTCACCGCGGAGGCCGATGTGCGGCTGGACCCGGTCTCGCGCTTCGTGCGCCAGCCCCGGCCGGTGACCGCCGCCCGCTACCAGCGCGATCTCTTCACGCGCAAACTCCACGAACTCGGCCTCGACGCTGTCCACATCCGCGAAGCCCTCGGCGACCTGCCCGCCACCTTCAGCGGGCCTGAACTCGAACTCCGCGTGCGCAAGGTCCGCATCGAGAGTCTCGACCGCGACGTGGTCCGCACCGCCGAGCGCGCCATGCTGCTGGCGCAGGCCAATTACACCGTCGAGTATCCCGACCCCACCGACATCTCGGAAAGAATCATCTTCCCCTTCGCGCCCGGCGAGAGCAACGGCATCGAGGACGCGCGCTTCGTCGCCTTCACGGAAGAGGACGGCTCCACCCGTTACTACGCCACTTACACCGCCTACGACGGAAACACCGTGCTCCCGCAATTGCTGGAAACCGAGGACTTCCAGAAATTCAGCGTCTGCACCCTCAACGGCCCCGCCGTGCGCAACAAAGGCCTGGCCCTCTTCCCGCGTCGTCTCGGTGGGCGCTACGCTATGCTTGGCCGCCAAGACAGCGAGAACATCCACCTCATGTTCTCCGATCATCCGCATTTCTGGTATGAGTCACGCGTCATCGCCCGGCCATCGGAGCCTTGGGAATTCGTCCAACTCGGCAACTGCGGCTCGCCGCTGGAAACCACCGCCGGCTGGCTCGTGCTCACCCACGGCGTCGGCCCCATGCGGAAATACTCCATTGGAGCGATGCTGCTGGATCTCGACGACCCCACCCGCGTCATCGGTCGCCTCCGCACGCCCCTGCTCGGCCCCGGCCCCGACGAACGCGAAGGCTACGTGCCCAACGTCGTCTATAGCTGCGGCGGCCTGCTCCATGCCGACCATCTTATTCTGCCCTACGCCGTGTCCGATATCTCCAGCCGTTTCACCGTTGTCCCCGTGAAGGATGTCCTCGACGCCATGGAGCGGGAGGAGTAAAAAGGCCGCACTTTCTTGTTGCGATTGCGTCTCGATAGCCGTAAGAGGCGGCACGCTCAAGCCTCGCCACACCGGAAAGTTCCGATTTCGACACGACTGAAGCCAGCCCATTCATGCCATCACTCACTCAAGTCAGGCGCAGCCGGCCGCTGTTGGGCACATTTGTGACCATCGAAGTGGAGGATGACGCGCAGCCGGAAGACGCGTTGCAGGCGATGGTCGATGTGGCGTTCGGCCGACTGGCCAGCGTGGGGTCGTTACTGAGTTTCCACGACACGGCCAGCGAAATCGCCCGGCTCAACGCCTGCGCGCACACGCACCCGCTGCCGGTGCATCCGTGGACGCGCGAGGCCATCGAAAAGGCGCTGGACTTGAGCCGCGGATCCGGGGGGATTTTCGATCTGACCGTCGTGCCGAGCCGACAGCGCACGGGCTTTCTGCCGCCCTCGGGCGAGGCGGGGAAGGGCGAACGCGGCTCCTGGCGGGACATCGAACTTCTGGACGACGGGCGGGTGCGGTTTCATCGGCCGTTGCAGATCGACCTCGGCAGCGTCGCCAAGGGCTTCGCGGTGGACAAGGCGGTGGAGTATCTGGCGTCGCAAAAGTTGCGCCGGGCCAGCGTGGAGGCGGGAGGCGATCTGCGCGTGACCGGCGAGCCGTCGCTGGCCGCGCCCTTGTTGCATTTGCGCGATCCGCGGGCGGCGTCCGGGCAATTTCTCGCCGTGCCGATGCGCGGGCCGGCCGTGGCGACCTCGGCGGCCTATGCCGCGAACCGCCGCCGGTATCTCAAGCTCGGCTCGCTGCTTCATCCGCGCACGGGCCGGGCCTTGAAGAACAACGTCAGCGTCTCGCTCTTCGCCCCCACCTGCCTGTTGGCCGACGCGCTCACGCGCGTGGTGCTGTATGGCGAGCAGGAAGTGTGGCAACC
>CAZQUC010000176.1:0-8680 GCA_964596095.1 uncultured Enterobacteriaceae bacterium | reverse complement strand
GATGCTTCTGGCCTTGTGCAAACCTTTCGACGTGTTGTCGCAGTTCACGCCCGATCATCCGGGGCAGCGGACGCTGGCGGAATGCGGGCTGCCGCCCCGCGTGTATCCCATCGGGCGGCTGGACCGGGATTCGGAAGGGCTGCTGCTGCTGAGCGATGATCCGGCGTGGACGGCGCGGTTGCTGGATCCACGACACGCCCATCCCCGCGAGTATCACGTGCAGGTCGAAGGAGTCGTCACGGATGAGGCGCTGGCGGCGTTGCGGCGGGGCGTGGTCATCCAGGGCCGGCGCACCCTGCCGGCACGGGCGGCGCGGCTGGAACCGGCGCCATCGTGGTGGCCGCGCGACCCGCCGATCCGGAAGCGGCTCACGGTGCCGGACAGTTGGCTGAGCCTGGAATTGACCGAGGGCCGCAACCGCCAGGTCCGCCGGATGACGGCGGCGGTGGGGTTTCCCACGCTGCGGTTGATCCGCGCGCGCATCGGCACGCTCACGTTGGCCGCGCTGGGGCTGACGCCCGGCGAGTGGAAGGAAGTGAAAGATGAAGGATAAAACCTGAACTGATTTCAGATTTCAGATTTCAAATCCTCGTCGGGAGCGGAAGGGGCGTTGGGATAAGGGGGCTGCTCTGGGGGTGTTTGCTGGTCGATTTCTTCGATGATGCTGAGGACGCGCACGCCGCGCTCGATGGAGTCGTCCTGCTTGAAATGCAGCGAGGGGGTGTAGCGCAGGATGACGCGCTTGCTGAGTTTGGAGCTGAGCATGGGCGCGGCGCGGCGCAATTTCTGCAACGCCTCGCGCTGCAAGTCCTCGCGGCCGATGACGCCGATATAAACATGGGCCTGCTTGAAATCGGGCGTGAGATCCACTTCGTGAAGGGTCACGAGCGCGCCTCCGAATTCAAAGTCCTTCGCGATGAGGTCCGCCAGCTCGTGCTTCATCAGCTCGGCGACGCGCCGTGGTCGGTTGGTCATGGGTGGAATGGGATGGAAGATTGAAGTTTCAAGGAACAAGCCGCGAAACGCGCGGCGGCGGTGGCGGCTCCCGTGGCCCTTCGGCCGGACCGGAGCCGCCGCGGAACGGCGGAGATCACAGGGTCTGCGCCAGTTTCTCCAGGTCGTAGCACTCGATGATGTCGCCTTCCTCGTATTCGTTGAAGTCGCCGAGGCGAATGCCGCATTCGAGGCCGTTGCGCACTTCCTGCACCTCTTCGGTGTAGCGGCGCAGCGTGCTCATCTTGCCATCGAACACGGGCTGGCCGTCGCGGAGGACGCGGGCGTGCGCGGTGCGGGTCACGCGGCCGTCGGTGACGGCGCAACCGGCGGCGATCCGGCGCTGGACGCGGAAGACTTTCTTGACCACGGCATGACCGAGGATCTTTTCGCGCGTCAGCGGGTCGAGCAGGCCGAGCATGGCGTCCTTCACCTGATCGAGCAGTTCGTAGATGATGGAGTAGAGCTTGACCTGCACGTTCTCGCGCTTGGCGGCGGCGACGGCCTTGGCTTCGACCTTGACGTTGAAGCCGATGATGACGGCGTCCGACGCGCTGGCGAGGAGCACGTCCGACTCGGAGACCGGGCCGGCGGCGTGGTGGATGATGGTGAGGGTGATCTTTTCCGATTTGATCTCGCGCAAGGAATCGACAATGGCCTCGACGGAGCCGGCGACATCGCCCTTGAGCAGGACGCGGAAGGTCTTGGTCTTGTCCTCCATGCTGGCGAAGAGATCCTCCATCCGGCTGCGGCGGGGCAGGGTGAGTTTCTCCATGCGCTTGGCTTCCTCCCGCTCTTCGGAGAGGCGTTTGGCGTCGCGCTCGGATTTCATTTCCAGCACTTCGTCGCCGACCGAGGGCGAGCCGGAGAAGCCGACGATCTCGCATGGGATGGCGGGGCCGGCGGACTTGATCGGCCGGCCCAGGTCGTCGAGCAGGCTTTTCACTTTGCCCCAATGCGGGCCGCAGATGAAGGGCATGCCGACCTTGATGGTGCCGGTGCTGGCGATGACGGTGGCGGTGGGGCCGCGGCCGGCCTCGACGCGCGACTCGACGGCGATGGCGCGCACGGGGGCTTTGGGATCGGCCTTCAACTCGAGCAATTCCGCTTCGAGCAGAATGATTTCGAGCAATTGATCGACATTGGTCCCTTTGAGCGCGGAAATCTCCACGCAGCTTGTCGAGCCGCCCCAATCCTCGGGCATGAGGTCGTGCTGCTGGAGCTGCTGCTTGACGCGGTCCACGTTGGCGCGCGGGAGATCGCACTTGTTGATGGCGACGACGATTTTGACGCCGGCGGCACGGGCGTGGCTGAGCGCCTCGAAGGTGGTCGGCATCATGCCGTCATCGGCGGCGATGACGAGCACGACGATGTCGGTCATGTTCGCGCCGCGGGCGCGCATGGCGGAGAACGCGGCGTGGCCGGGCGTGTCGAGGAGGACGATGGTCTTCTTCTCGCCGCCGACCTCGTGCTCGACGCGGTAGGCGCCGAGGTGCTGCGTGATGCCGCCCGCTTCACCGGCGGCGACCTTGGCGCGGCGGATGTAATCCAACAGGCTGGTCTTGCCGTGATCGACGTGGCCCATGATGGTGACGATGGGCGGGCGGAATTGGAGCTTGTCCACCTCCTTCTCCGGCTCGGGCGGGGGCGGCGCTTCGATGACTTCCTCGACCTTGTGCACGCCTTCGCCTTTCTTGCGCTTCTCGCGCTCGAAGATGAAGCCGTATTTCTCGCAAATCCTCGCGGCGACGTCCGGCTCGATGGCGCTGTTCTGATTGACGAACAGGTCCATTGCCATCAGATCCTTGATGATCTGGAATGACTTGAGGCTCAATCGCTCGGCCAGGTCCTTGACGATGACCGGCGGTTTAAGGTGGATGACCTTGGGATCGATCGGCTCGCTGTCGCCTTCCTCGTCGTCGCCCTCATCTCCGGCGGAAGCGGCGGTCGGCTCGTCTCCCTCCGGCGGTGGGGGCGGTGGCTGGTGCAATTTGAGATCGAGCCGGGCTTCCGCCTCGGCCTTGGCCTCCTCGCGCTCGGCGAGAATTCTGGAAATGGGGGCCAGTTTCGGGCCGGACGCCGGCGTTTCGACGATCTCCTCCTCCTTCCGCGCTTCCCGCAACCGACGACGGGCGGCTTTTTCCTCATCCTCCTCGAACAGATTGAGCGCCTTGGCTTTGCGATCCGCCAGCGTTTCCCTCGGTGGCGCGGCTTCCGGGGAGGGAGCGGCCGCCTGTGGGTCGGGTTTGATGATTTTTTTGCCGATGGAGGGGAGAACACTCACCCCCCCTTCCCCTTTCCGGCGGTGGCGTTTGGGTTTCTCTTCGAGCAGATCAAGTGCTCCCGCCTTCGCCTCGGAGACCGAGCCGGAGGCGATGGACGAAGCCGTCTCCTCCCCTTCCCCCAAGGCGGAAGAAGGATTGTGGGCGGCCGCGCTCTTCGCGGTGCTGTTTCTGGATGCCATTCGTTGTGGTGTGATTTTTCATAAGCGAAGCCGGCTGAGGTGGTTATCCCTGAGCGGGCGCGGCTTCGCGCTCGTAAATTTCTTTCGCCTTGGCGACGATGGCCGCGGCTTCCTCCTCGCTGACGCCGGCGGCAGCGGCCACGTCGCCCGCCTCCACCTCGGCCAGGAGGTCGATGGAATTCATCCCGTTGTCCATGAGCTTGGCGGCGACTTCCTCGGCGATGCCAAGCTTGCCGGCGAGGTCCGTCGTTTCGCGGGCGACCTTGCCGACGAATTGCTCGTGGGCGGATTCATCGCGCTCGACCTGCACATCCCAGCCCATGAGGCGGCTGGTCAGGCGCGCATTCTGGCCGCGCCGTCCGATGGCTTTGGAAAGTTCCTCCTCCGCGACCCGGACCGTCACCCGCTTCGCCTCTTCATCGACGATGATCTTGCTCTCGGCGATGACGGCGGGCTTGAGCGCTTCCCTCACGAATTCCTTCGGATTGTCGCTCCAGCGGATGATGTCCACTTTTTCGTTGTTGAGCTCGCGGACGATGTTCTTGACGCGCGCTCCCTTGAGCCCGACGCAGGCGCCGACGGGATCGACCTTGCTGTCGCCCGAAAACACCGCGACTTTGGTCCGATAACCCGCCTCACGCGCGATGGCGCGGATGACCACCGTGTGGTCGGCGATTTCCGTGACCTCGCTTTCAAAGAGGCGTTTGACGAAATTCGGATGGCTGCGGCTGAGGACGATCTCCGGCCCGCGGATGCCGTTCTCCACTTCCACGACATAAGCGCGGATGCGGTCGCCGATGTTGTAATCCTCGGTTTGCACGCGCTCTTTGCTCGGCATGAGGCCTTCGAATTTGCCAAGGTCGATCACCACATCGGATTTCTCGAACCGGCGGACGACGCCCGAAACGATTTCGCCGGCGCGGTCCTTGAATTCGTCATACATCATCTCCTTCTCGGCCTGGCGCAGGCTCTGCATCATCGCCTGTTTGGCGGTCTGCGCCGCGATGCGTCCGAAGTCGCGCGGCGTCACGTCGATCTCCACCTCGTCGCCGGGTTGGGCGTCGGCCTTGAGCTTGCGCGCGACCTCCACGGGCAGTTGCTCCCACTTGTTGGTCACTTCCTCGACGACCAGGGGCCTGGTATAGACCTTCATGTCGCCTTTCTCCACATTGAAGCTCACGCGCATCTCGCGCAGCGGGCCGAGCCGCTTTTTAGCGGCGCTGAGGAATGCGCGCTCGACCGCTTCGCGCACCTTGTCGCGGCTCATTCCCTTGTCTTTCTCGAAATACTCGAAGAGTGCTGTCAGTTCGTGGGTCATGGTCTTCCGGGTCGGCGGGCGCCTGGGGACAAAAAAAAGCGGGATTGCTCCCACTTTTTCTCCCGGTCGCCGCCGCCGTTGCCAGCCGCGCCGCCGATATTGCCCAAGCGAAGGGTGAATCTAAAGCACAAACCGTTAGCCGACGCAAGGGAAATGGTGACTTCGGTCGGGGAGCGCCGACAAAACCGACCCCCGTCCGCCTCTCCGCCGTCCGGAAATCCGCCCCCCGGCGGGAAAACCCGTTGCTCTTGCCGCACGTCCTGACACCGGTTCATCCACGGGGAAAACTCCTCCATCCTGAATACCCCTCACCGCCAGTTTCCGCGTCTTCCGCGGGAAATTCTCATTTCGCGCTTGAACGGGACTGGTATGCTGGCACATCACCGGTGTTGCTGGAGGTGATTTTTCCATGGCCTGCCCCTCGGACACTCTCGTCCAAGACCTGCTGCGTTCGTATGCGGACGTGGGAGGCATCAACCATCTCGATGGCACCAATCTGCCGTCGCGCGACGCTCTGCCCGCGATCTGCCAGGGCCTGCTGACACTGCTCTTCCCCGGCTTTTTCGACGACGAGCCGCTGACCACCGCCTGCGTGGAAAAGGCCACCCGGACGGAGATCTCCCGCCTGATCGAGCGCCTGACGGTGCAAACCGCGCGCAGCCTGCACAGCGGCGGCACGGCCGGCCGCGCCCTGGAGGAGCAGGCCCGCGATCTCGTCTGCCGCTTCATCCACCAACTGCCCGAGGTGCGCCAACAACTCCTCACCGACGTGGAGGCGGCGTATGAAGGCGATCCCGCCGCGCGGAGTTTCGAGGAAATCATTCTCGCCTACCCCTGCATCGAGGCCATCGCCATCCAGCGGCTCGCGCATTTGCTGTATCTGGAAAACGTGCCGCTGCTCCCGCGCATGATGACGGAGTGGGCGCACAGCCGCACCGGCATCGACATCCATCCCGGCGCGCGCATCGGCTCACATTTTTTCATCGACCACGGCACCGGCGTCGTCATCGGCGAAACCTGCGTCATCGGCGACCGCGTGAAGCTCTACCATGGCGTGACGCTCGGCGCGCGCAGCTTCCCCAAGGACACGGACGGCAAGATCGTCAAAGGCATCAAGCGCCATCCCCATGTGGAGGATGACGTGGTGATCTACCCCAACGCCATCATCCTCGGCGGCGACATCGTCATCGGCGCCCGCAGCACGATCGGCGCGAATGTTTTCCTGATGAAGAGCGTGCCGCCGGACACCCTGCTGGTGCGCGGCGAGCAAGTGCAGCAATCCCACGACAAACGGCAGCGCGCGCGCGCGGCGGGCACCCTGGCCAAAGCGGCGGCCGTCTGACTTTTCCCTCCCACCGCACCGGCCCGCGATGATGAAACTGCCCCAGCAACTTCTGCTCAATCTCACGGCGCTGCTGGAGCCTCCGCCTCCGCGCACGCCGGCCACGCCTCCCGAGCGGGCCAAGGGCCGGCCCCGCATGCCCGCCACGCCGAAGGGCGAGGATGCGGTGCTGACGGAAACCGCGCGGCGGCTCGTCCGCGGCTTGCGCGGCCATCGCGAGCTGGCGGAAAAAGTGCGCGTGCTCTGGAACCCCCGCCTGCAAACCACCGCCGGCACCGCTAACGTCAAGACGTGGGTCATCGAGATCAATCCCAAGCTGCGCGAGCACGGCGGCGTGGTCGTGCAACGCATCCTGCGGCACGAGCTGGCCCACCTGGTGAGCGCTTTCCGTCACGGGCGGAAGAGAATCGACGCCCACGGCCCGGAATGGCGGCAGGCCTGCGCGGACCTGGGCATTCCCGGCGAATCCCGCTGCCACAACCTCCCGCTCAAAGGCCGCGTCGTGCGGCCCAAATTCGCCTACCGCTGCACCCACTGCGGCCACCTGCTCAAGCGGGTGAAACCGCTCCACCGCCGCTCCGCCTGCTACGAATGCTGCAAGGCGCACAACGGCGGCGCTTATGATGAACGCTTCCGTTACGTGCGCATCCATCTGGAGAATTTGCACGAGGGAGGATGAAATCATACGTTACCTCTCGCGGAGGCGGAAGAAAACGGGGCGCGAGGCATATGGTTTGCCGTTCGGCTCCCACTTCGCGCGCTCGGCGTCGATCAGCGGTTGCGCATTTTCGACGCTCACGCGCTCGAGGCCATTGTCGAGCGGGGTGACGGTGCGGTCGCCGGCGGGCAGGTCGTGCCAGTCGTGCAGATTCTCCGACCATTGGAGGACGAGATGCGCCGCGAGGGCGGGACGTTGGTCGAAATGCAACGCCAGCGCGCCATCGGCGGCGCGGGTGACGAACAGCGTGGCCTCCAGCCGATCGAGGTCGCGGGCCACGGCGGTAGGAGACGAAGCCTGGCGCACAATGCGCTGGGCGCCGGTGGTGGCTTCCGGAGCGGCGGGCAGGAAGAAGGCCTCGGCCGGGATGAGTTGATGCGACACGCCGGGACCTTCCCAATAAACCTGCAGATAGGCGTCGGAGAAGAAATCCTGGTATTCCACCACCAGATCGTAGTAATGGCCGCCTTCGAGAGTGAGGAGCGGTCCCTGGAGATTCCAATACGTGGCGGGCGGCTGGTTCCAGTGGTCGAGCGCGGGCTGGCCGTTGAGGAGGAGGCGCACGCCGTCGTCGGCATCGGCGAAGAAACGCCACTCGCCGGTGGCCGGCACGAGCAGGCGGCCGGTCCAGCGCACGGAGAAATAATCGCCGGGCACCTCACCCCCCGGAGAGGCCGTGCCGGGCCAGTAGAAAGACAGCCGCTCGTCGGTGCGGGTGAATTTCAGCGAGGTGAATTCCTGCCCGGAATAATAGTCGCCGAGCAAGCCGGGCACGGGTGTTTCCGGCGGATCGGTGATCGTCCACTCGAAGGCGACCGGCGTGGTGAGGCTGCCGTCGGAGACATTGACCGTCGAAGTGACGGTATCGCCGGCGGTGACGGCCACCGTCCCCGAGATGAGGCCGGTGGCGGCATTGATGGCCAGACCGGCCGGCAACCCGGTGGCGGCAAAGGTCAGTGTGTTGCCATCGGGATCGGTCGCGAGCAGGGGCAGGCTGAAAGGCAGGCCACGCGCGGCGGTTTGCGGGCCGGGATTCGTAACTTCGGGCGGCCGGTTTTCGGCGGGCGCGGTGAATGTCACGGTGAGGGTGTTGGAGGCGGTGTTGCCATTGCCCGCCGCATCGGCGGCCTGTCCCGCCGGCAGCGTGAGGGTGATCAGCCCGCTCTCCGTCGGTTCGATGCTCAACGTGTAATGCATGCCATTGCCGCCCAGCGCGCCGGAGGTGGCGTTGACGAGCAGGAAATCTACCGCGTCGAGGCCGCTCACCGGCTCGGTGAAGGCCACCTGCACGGTGAAGCCCGTGGTGACGTTGGCGGCCGTGGTGGTCAGCGTGACGCCGGGCGGCGTGAGATCGGCTTCCGGCTCGGCGAGGAAGAATTGGCTCGCGGGAATGTGCTGCCGCCCCAAGCCCGGCGCTTCCCAACTCACGATGGCCAGGGCGTCGGAGAAGAAATCCTGGAACTCGGCCTTGATGTCGTAGAGCTGCCCGGCCGCGAGGGTAATGGAAGCGGTCTGCAAATCAAAGTAAGTCCACGGCGTGGGGTTCCAGTGGTCGAGCAGAAGCTCACCATTGACCCACAGACGGAAGCCATCGTCGGCATCCACCCAGAAGGTGTGGGAGCCACTCACGGAGGGCAGCAGCTTGCCCGTCCAGCGCACGGAGAAATAATCATGCGGCACCCCCTCGGCCGGCGAGGCGCCATCGGGCCAGAAATAGGCGATGGCAGAATCAACGCGTTCCAACTTCTTGGTCTCGAAGTTATCCCCGGCGTAATATTCGGCCTTCAATCCCGGCGAAGGCGCGCTGGTGCTCCAGACAAACGTGCGGCTGACCGAAGCCGTGCC
>CAZQUC010000175.1:0-8694 GCA_964596095.1 uncultured Enterobacteriaceae bacterium | reverse complement strand
TATGCCAATGTGCGCCGGTTCCTCAACCAGGGACAGCGTCCGCCGCGCGCGGCGGTGCGGCTGGAGGAGTTGGTGAACTACTTCAGCTACGACTACCCGCAACCCACCGACGGCCGGTCCTTCTCGGTGACGGTGGACATCGCGGACTGCCCGTGGCAGCCGCAACACCGGTTGGCCCGCATCGGATTGAAGGGCAAGGAAATCGCCCGCGAGGCCCGGCCCGCCGCCAATCTCGTCTTCCTCATCGATGTTTCCGGCTCGATGGACGCACCCCACAAGATGCCGCTGCTCAAGCAAAGCCTGCACCTGCTGGTGGATCAGTTGAAGGGCAGCGATTACGTCGCGCTGGTGACTTACGCGGGCCAGTCCGGCCTCGCGTTGCCCTCGACCTCTTGCGAGCGCAAAGACGTGATCCACGCGGCCATCGACGCGATGTCCCCCGGCGGCTCGACCAACGGGGCCTCGGGCATCCAGCTCGCCTATCAGACGGCGCGGCAACATTTCGTGAAGGAAGGCATCAACCGCGTCCTGCTCGCCACCGACGGGGATTTCAATGTCGGCCTCACCGACCGCGGCGGGCTGCAAAAGCTCATCACCGACGAGGCGCAGAGCGGCGTCTTTCTCTCCGTGCTTGGCTTCGGCATGGGCAACCTCAAAGACGCGACCATGGAAATGCTCGCGGACAAGGGGAACGGCAATTACGCCTACATCGACAGTCTCGGCGAGGCGCGCAAGGTGCTGGGCGAGCAGCTCGACGGCACGCTGGTGACCATCGCCAAGGACGTGAAGTTGCAGCTTGAGTTCAATCCCGCCGTGGTGCGGAGCTACCGCCTGCTTGGCTACGAAAACCGCAAACTCGCCAAGGAGGATTTCAACGACGACACGAAAGACGCCGGGGAGATCGGCGCGGGCCATACGGTGACCGCCCTCTATGAGATCGTCCCCGTGGGCGCGCCCGCCCCGCAGCCGCCGGTCGATGCGTTGAAATACCAGTCCGTGCCCGCCGCGCCCGCGCCAGCGGCCCCGGCGGAACCCATCCCCGCCTCGCGCGAAACCATGACCGTGAAGCTCCGCTACAAAGCGCCCGACGGCGACACGAGCCAACTGCTCGAAGTGCCGGTGATCGACCAGGGAGCGAGCCTGGCCGAGAGCGCGGGCGACTTCCAATTCGCCACCAGCGTTGCCATCTTCGGCCTCCTGCTCAAGGACTCCGCCTACAAAGGCGCCGCCGATTGGGACACCGCGCGCCGGCTCGCTCTCGCCGGCAAAGGCCCCGACCCGCAAGGCTGGCGCGGCGAGTTCATCCAGCTCCTCGACAAAGCCCGCGGTCTCGCTGGTGAGTAGTCTCCCCCAAAGAACTTCCAGGCGCCGTGGAGTGCGGGCGGCTTGCCCCCGCACTGCCCTGGCTCTCAGCTTGGCGGTAGCGCCCCGGACCACCAGCACCTGAACGCGCCCGTTTGGCCCGGGCGACGGTTTCCCTCATCCGATGCGCGGGCGGGAGCGTTATCTAAAAACAGGAAACATCGGATCCGAAGACACGGTATCCGCGACGATGGAAAACAGCCGGTCTTCGGGTGCGCCGTCCGTTCCTCCCGGAACCACCAACCCATGACAGCCATGAAAACCACTATTCTCGAACGTCCGTCCTCCACCGCCACCGACGATCCCTATGTGTGCAATGTGCTGATGCCATTGATTCAGGCGAATCTCGACGCCAAGGAGGGATTCCGACAGGCCGCCGATCATGCCGAGCATCCGGACCTCAAGGCGGAATTCACGTATCAAAGCACCCGGCGGGAGGAATTCGTCCAGGATCTCCAACAGATCCAGTTCGACCACGGCCGTCTCCGTGTCGATGATTCCGGCACCGTGAGCGGCGCGATTCACCGGGCTTGGATTGGTTTTAAGACCGCATTGGTCCAGCAGGATGATCAAATGCTTTTGGACGAAGTGTTGAAGGGGGAAGAAGAAACCTACGCCTTGTATCGGGAGAAGCTCGACACCGAGCTGTCACTGCCGGCCGGGGTGCGCGAAGTGCTCGCCACGCACGCGCTGGCCATCCAGCAATCGCTGGGAAAAATCCGCGAATGGCGGAATTCCGGCCGCTTCGTGAAAGTGGAGGTTTGATCCACGCTCGTTGCGGAAGACGAGGGGAGCGCCGGATGCTCCCTCCGATGGTCCAAAGCGCGTCATGTCATGAGCCACAACTCCGATCCCCCCGGTGTGTTTGACCCTGCGGCCTTTGCGGAGGCGGCGCTGGAGCGTGCCTCCGCCATGCTGGTGGCCGGAGGAGGCGCGCCGGAGGGCGCTTCGCTCGCGCCCCGTGCCCGGGCCATTGCCGCGGAGATCGAACTGGAGGCTGCCTGCGACCAATTGAAGGCGGCGGCCCATCTCGGGGTGCCCGAAGCCGAAGCCCAGTGGGAGCGGATCATCAGGGCCAAGCCCGGTTTGATCACGCAAATGGATCGGAGCGCGACCGATCCGGCGGAGGAGCCTCCATGGGAGGAGGGGTGAGCGGGGAGCGGCCTCTCGTCTCGTGGGGTTGTTTTTCCGGTGAACGGCGCGCTCCGTCCTCTGCCGCCGTTTTAATCCGGCAAAACCCGAGGAGCGGGGCAGGAGGGAGGTCGCGCGGTTTCGGTTGCCGGGGCCGGCTTGCGCACAAGCATGGTCTCCGGCCGGCTGGTCATCCCACCGCCGGTGTTCCTTGTTTTTCTCATCCGACACGCTCCGAGTTTCCATGAACAACCACCAGACGTCCGCCTCCTCCATTCCCACCACGCGCCGCGATTTCCTGAAAGCCGCCGGCCGCACGACCGCTGTTTCCGCCTTGGCGGGAGTGAGCCTGCCGCACGTGTGGGCGCAAGGGGAGGAGAAAATCCAAGTCGCGCTGGTAGGATGCGGCGGGCGCGGGACGGGCGCGGCGGATCAGGCGCTGACCGTGACGAGCGTGCCCACGAAACTGGTGGCGATGGCCGATGTCTTTCAGCACAAACTCAACGAAAGCTACAGCGGCATCCATAACAAATACCAGGCGCAAACCGACAAGGTGGACGTGCCGGAGGATCAGCGGTTCCTTGGCTTCGACGCTTACAAGAAAGCGATGGATGTCTTGAAAGCCGGGGACATCGTCATCCTCGCCACGCCGCTCGCCTTCCGCGCGCCGATGTATGAATACGCCATCAACAAGGGGCTGCATGTGTTCATGGAAAAGCCCGTGACGGCGGACGGGCCGAATTCGCGCCGCATTCTGGAATTGGCCAAGCGCGCGGATGAAAAGGGTCTCAAGGGCGGGGTCGGGCTGATGGTGCGCCATTGCAAGGCGCGGCAGGAATTGCACAAACGCATCCAGGACGGCGAGATCGGCGATATCATCCACCTGCGCTCCTACCGCATGCACGGGCCGGTGGCGTCGTGTTTCTCCACGCGCAAGCCGGAGGGCAAGAACGAACTGCTTTACCAGATCGAGCGCTTCCACAGCTTCCTGTGGGCGTCGGGCGGCTTGTTCAGCGATTTTTACATCCACTTCATCGATGAATGCTGCTGGATGAAAAACGCCTGGCCGGTGCGGGCGCATGCGTTGGGCGGGCGGCATTACCGGCATAATGAAAGCGGCGAGTTGCTCATCGACCAGAATCTCGACACCTACGCGGTGGAATACACGTTCGCGGACGGCACGACCTTCAACTTCAACGGCCGCACGATGACCGGTTGCAAGGACCAGCAAGCCAGCTACGCGCACGGCACCAAAGGATTGGGCATCATCAGTTCCTCCGGCCACACGCCGGGCCGCTGCCGCATTTACAAGGGCTGGAACATCCGGCGCTCCGAGCAGATCTGGGGCTTTCCGGGAGAGGAGCCCAATCCGTATCAAACGGAATGGGACGATCTGGTCGAGGCGATCAAGAACAACACGCCTTACAATGAAATCCCGCGTGGCGTGGAGGCGAGCGTCGTCACCAACATGGGCCGTCTCGCGGCGCACCTCGGCCGCGAGGTGACTTACGAGGAGACGCTGAATTCCACCGAGGAATTCGCGCCCAATATCGACGCGCTTTCCGAAGACGGCCCGGCGCCGGTCCTGGCCGACGCCGACGGCAAATACCCCGTGCCCGAGCCGGGCCGGAAGAAGACGGAATATTGAGAGATCGGCCGTAACAGCGCCGGGTTGTGGAGTGCGGAGGCTGGCCTCCGCTTGTTGGCTCACCGGCTTGCCGGTGAGTCGGAAATAAGGGAGGTGCCGCGGCGAGGGCCGATTGATCTCCCCCGCCACGAGGGGCAAGCCCCTCACCCCCCAGAGCGGAGGCGAGCCTCCGCGCTCCAAACCGCGCTTATCGGTCGCTGGGCGCGCCGAGATTGCGGGTCTCCACCCAGCGGACGGAGTAGCGGACGAGGGCCGCGCCGTTGGGGAGATCGAGTTTTTCGCGGATGCGGGCGCGGTGGACTTCCACCGTTTTGGGCGAGATGCCGAGGCGCTCGGCAATTTCGTTGGTGCTGAGGCCGCCGCCGAGGTGCTCGAAGACCTCGAATTCGCGGTCGCTGAGCTTGGAGACGGGGCCGCCGGTTTCGGAGCCTTTGCCGCCGCTTTTGCCGGCGAAGGAGGCGAAGATTTCGCCCGCCATCTTGTCGCTGACGTAGAAGCCGCCTTCCAGGATGCGGCGCAGCGCGGCGAGGATGGTGCTGCGCTCGGCGTCCTTCATCAGGTAACCCTTCGCGCCGGCCTTGAGCGCGCGCTCGGCGTAGAGCGTCTCGTCATGCATGGAGACGACGAGGATGGGGAGCTTCGGCTGCTGGACGATGATGTCCTTGATGAGTTCGAGGCCGTTGCGGCCGGGCAGGGTGATGTCCACCAGCGCGAGATCGGGCTGGGCGTTGAGAATTTCGGAAAGGGCGGCGGCGGCATCCCCGGCCTCGACGACGACGGTCATGTCGGGCTGGCTGTTGACGAGTTGGGTGAGGCCCTCGCGCATGAGCGTGTGGTCCTCCACGATGGCGACGCGGATCTTGTCCTCCGTCGCGGTGGTTTCGGCTGGTTGGTCTTTTTTCATTGGTTTTGCAGGGTGATTCTGATGGTGGCGCCGTCAGGTTCGGCAGGAAGAAAATCGAGGCTGGCCCCCATGCTGGCGGCGCGTTGGCGGATGAGATGCAGGCCGAGGCCGGTGCGGGCGGGCACGGCGGGGAAGGGATGGCCGTCGTTGGTGACCGAGAGCACGAGCGGGGTGGGGGAGGAGTCGCCTTCGCGCACGGGCGAGACGAGCCAGACGTCCACCTTGGTCGCGGCGGCGTGTTTGACGGCATTGGCGATGCACTCCTGGGTGATGCGGTAAAATTGCGTGGCGGCGTGATGATCGAGCGACGGGCAATCGCCCAGGACGTGGAGCTTGCACTGGATGGGGAAGATTTCCTCGGCGGTGCGGGCGAGGCCGCTGAGAGCGGCGGGCAGTCCTTCGTGCCCGATGTCCACGGGCGAGAGGCCGCGGGCGAGCGCGCGGGCGGCGCGGGTGGCCTCGCCGAGGTGGTGGCTGATTTCCACCGCCTCCAGGGCCGCCAGGGAATCCAGGCCCTGGAGCTTTTCCGAGAGATGTTGCAGCTTCATTTTGACGGCGGCCAGCCGCTGGCAGATGTCGTCATGGATGTCCTGCCCGATGCGGCGCTGCTCGCGCTCGGATATTTCCAGGATTTCGCGTTGCAGCCGCTGCAATTCCTCCTCCCGCTCGATGTTGCGCAGGGCGCGGCCCACCACGGCGGGGACGAGATCGAGGAAGCTGGCGTCTTTGATGAGATAATCGAGCGCGCCGCGCCGCATGTATTCGACGGCCACCTTGGTGTCGCTGAGGCCGCTGATGATGACGAACGGCACGTGGGCGTCCGTCCGCGCCAGCCGGTCGAGCACCGCGGCGGCATCCATGTCGGCCATGCGGACGTCGAGCAGCAGCAGGCGCGCCCGCTGGTCTTCGAGCCAGGTGGTGACCTCGCGGCCGGAATGCAGGCTGATGGTTTCGTAGCCGGCGGCATGGAGGGAGTTTTCCAGCAGGAGGCAGACGCCGTCATCGTCATCGGCGATGAGGATGGGCGGCGCGGCGCCGGCGGAAGATTGGGCATTGGAGAGTTCGGTCATCAGGGTAGGGGAAAGATCAGGCGGCGGGCAGATCGACGACAAACGAGCTGCCTTCGTTTTCCGTGGAGCAGAGCGTTATGTGGCCGTCCATGCGACCGAGGCAGCGTTGGGCCAGGGCAAGGCCAAGGCCTTCGCCCGCGGCCACGTCGGTGTGGATGCGGCGGAACATTTCGAAGATTTTCGGCTGGTCGGCGGCGGCGATGCCCAAGCCATTGTCCCGGATCTCGTAGAAAGCGCGGCCGGCTTCGGCCCGGCCGGTCACGGCGATTTCGCAGGGGCGCTCCGGCGAGCGGTATTTCAGGGAATTGTCGAGCAGGTTGGCGAAAACCTGGCCGAGCATGAAACGATCGGCGCGGCATCCGGGCAGCGGTCCGATGGTCAGGGTGGCGGCGGCTTGCTCGATTTGGAAGTTCTGGGCCGCGCGCACTTCGTTCACCAGCGCCGACATGACGGTGGCCGACAACGGCTCCACCCGCAGCGCCGCGCGCCCGAGCCGCGACAGGCGCAGCAGGCCCTCCAGCAAGGCGTTCATGCGGTTGACCCCGCATTGGACGTGGGAAAAAATTTCTCCCATCTTCGGAGCGGTCGTGGCGAAGGCGGCGCGCGCGTCGGGATCGGACGACCGGGCGAGCACGGAGCCCAGGGTGGCCCACTCTTTTTCGATCCATTGGGTGAAACCCTGGAGATTGAGCAGCGGCGAGCGCAGGTCATGGCTGGCCGTGTAAATGAGGCTTTCCAATTCCTGGTTCGCTTCCGCCAGTTCCCGCGTCAGCGCCTGGCGTTTCAATTCGCTGCGATGGCGCTCCGTCACGTCCATCGCGACGATCTGCAGGGCTTCGCCGCGCTCGTCTTCGAAGATCGAGGCGCTGACTTCGACGTGAATCCACTCGCCGTTGATGGCGCGGAGACGGCGTTTGGTGGAGACCGCCAGATGGCTCTTCGCGATCAGGAGTTTTCTCAACGAGCCGCGCACGCTCTCATGCTGCTCCGGCGCCACGAACTCGAACGGCGAGTGGCCGATCAGCCGATCGGCCTGTCCGGCCGCGAGCTTTTCCACCGCGAGGGGATTGGCGTATTCCAGCACTTCGTCCCGCTGGATGAAAAGCATGGCCGGCATGTTTTCGATCATCCGCCGGTAGCGCCGGTCCTGGGTCTCCAGCTTTCTGGTCAACCGCGCCAATTGCTCGCGCATGCCGCTCAACTCACGGGAGAGTTGGGCGACCGTTTCCTCCTTCGCCGCTGGGGAAATCGCCTCCGCTTCAACCGGGTCGCCACCGGCCGGCCCGTGATCCGGCGCCGGCTTTACCGCCTCCACGGCGGGCCCTGATTGAGGACTCGGGGTCATGATTTGTGATGAAAGTGAACCGACACAGAAGAGATATCTGATCGACGCGAGTGTTTCCCTGTTTTGCGCTCCCGGCAATGCCGCATTGGGAGGATGTCGCTCATCACACATCTTATTTTGATAAGGAATTTCCTTATATCATAAAGGCAACCATGTGCCCTCCCTCCACTTCGGCAAAAGGGAGCGACGCATTGCGAACGAATGGTTTAAGCTCCAGCCTGCGGCGTGATTCTTCGCGCCAAAGACCGGGAGATAGACTGTGGCGGGCGGCCGCTGGTGATGGGGATCGTCAATGTGAACGACGATTCCTTTTCCGGCGATGGCACGCTCGATTTCGATGCGGCGTGGGACCAGGCGGCGCGCCAGGTGGCGGACGGCGCGGATTTTATCGACGTGGGCGCGGAGAGCGCGCGCACGAATCGCGCCGCGGTGCCGGTGGAGGAAGAGGTGCGGCGGCTGCGGGGATTTCTCGCGCGTTGGGAACAAGAGCGCGACACGCTGCAACCCCGGTTCACGGACCAGGTGTGGCCGCCGTGTCTTTCGCTCAACACGTGGCGGCCCGAAGTGGTCGCCGCCATCCTGCCGTCGGGTGGCGACCTCGTGAATGACCTCAGCGGCCTGCCCGACGACCGCAACGCCCGCCTGTGCGCGGCGCAGGGGGCCGCGCTCGTCATCATGCACAATGTGGGCGAGCCCAAAGTGCCGCACACCCATGTGCGTTATGGCGACGTGGTGGACGAGGTGTCCGCGTTTTTCACGCGCAAGATCGCGCAGGCGGAGGCCGCCGGTCTCGCGCGTGAGGCGCTGGTGCTCGATCCCGGCCTGGATTTCGCCAAGCAGCGCGACGACAACCTGCGGCTGGTCCGTCACTTGGACCGCTTGGCAGCCGGGGAGCGCCCGCTGCTGCTGCCCTTGTCACGCAAGACCTTCATTGGCGACGTGCTGGGGCTGAAAAATCCCGTCGAGCGCGATGCGGGCACCCTCGCCGTGCTCGCGGCCGGCCAAGCCCGCGGAGCGTCGATCCTGCGCATGCACCACGTGCGCGCCGCCGCCGAAGCCGTGCGGGTGCTGCACGCCGTGGCACGAGCCTGATCCGGCGCCGCAGTAAATGTGGCGCACCAGCCGCTCCATCGCTTCCTCCATCACGCTCCCGCTTCGCCGTCCCCCATCGCCTCAAGCCTCAGAACCTGTTGAGTTATTCTTCACTGAGGCAAGGGGGGCTCCCGGAGGGAGG
>CAZQUC010000174.1:0-8702 GCA_964596095.1 uncultured Enterobacteriaceae bacterium | reverse complement strand
CAGCGATCCCCTCATGGACGCGATCCGCGCCTCGCTGGAGTCGCTGCTGGGGATCACGCCAGTGGCATCTTCCACTCCCGCTCCCGATGCGGAAGCATGAGCGGCGGCGTTGGCAGAATTTCTCTCACCATATTGGCGAGCTGCTTCGCCGTCCGTAGCGGGGGCGTCCCGCCCATAGGCGTCAGGTTAACGGCTCCCCTCAGGTCAATCCCAAAGGGATTGTGGCTCAAAGCCCAGGGTTGGCGCGACGGCAGGAGTGGGCGTTCCCAAATCTCGAAACCCCAAGGGGGTTTCGGAGGACGCGCCAGAGCGAAGGAAAACCGTCCCTCGACGGGGTCACAACCGCGTTGCGGTTGCCACGGTGGGGGCGAATACCCAGGGTAGGCGCTCCTTCGTCGCGCCAACCCTGGGCTGAAGGACGAGGCCCCGTTGGGGCCTTCTTCGCGCGGAGGTCCATACCAACGTCACGCATTTTCAACAAGAAATCCCAGGACCAAAAAGCGGCCTATCGGAGCAAAGCCAACGAATTGTGCATCAAACAGTCCTCACTCAAAAGGTTCATCGCGGAGCGATGGGAATCCGTTGAGATTCCGAAGGCTGCGCAGTCCGAGTGAGCTCCATTTTCCTTTTTAGCACCAGAACCCGCGCTGCGCCGGAGTGTGGAATCGGGACTAAAATAAAAATTAGAACAATGTTCAAATTTTTATTTTAGTCGGGAGGATGATTCGCTAACCTGACGCCTATGGGAGTCCCGCCCACCGCCGGCACGACAGCTTGGCGGAAGCGATGAACTCTTCCAGCATCAGCCACGCAGCGAAAGCGTTGTTGGGGAATGGGTGCGCCAATTCGCCGAGATACGCTCTCCGCGGTGGGCGGGACGCCCCCGCCACGAAGGCCCTCCGCCTTTGGCGCTTCGAGGCAGGCTCACGGTGCAGCCGTTTCCACCACGACGCGGAAAAAGAGCGGCGGGCTGTCGGCGTCCGCAGTGGGGACGGCCTGCCATTGTTCCCAGACGCGGCCTTGGGCGTCGCTGCGCGTGCCGGTGTGGGTGAGGCTGCTGGTGGCGCGGGTCCAGTCCACCAGGTCGGGGCTGGTTTCGACGACGAGGGTGTAACCATCGAGCGCCGGGTTGCGGGGGAATTCGAAGCGCACGGCGGCCGGGGTGCCGTCCGTGGCAGGCAGGAGGGTGGCGGTGGGCGCGATCACGGAGGATGGGTCGAGCGGATCGCTGCCGAGGGCGTGTTCGAGCAGGTTGGAAAGGCCGTCGCCGTCGTCGTCATCGTGCGGCACGAGGGTGAAGGCCGTGCTTTCCGGTGCGCCGGGCGTGCCGTGGGGCCGGCCGGCCCGCCAATTCGCGCCCACGGCGGGATCGGGGGCGGGATGAGTGGCGGGGTTGGCGAGCACGAGGCTGGCGCCGGAGCCGTCGTTGACCACCGGCCACGGCGCGGCGGCGGCATAGGCGAAACTCCAGAGGACCGCGCCATTCTTGTCGAGCAGGGTGATGGTTTCTCCGCTGTTGTTGAGGTTGCCGATGAACTCGCCGGCGACGGTGACAGCGGCGGCATTGGCATACCGCGCGTGGAAGGCGGCGAGGCTGCCGCAGACGACCACCCGTCCGCCGGGCGGCAGCACCAGGGCCGCGGCATTGCCGAGGCTGAAAGAGAACTCCTGCACCGCACCGGTGAGCCGCACGCCGGTCAGATCGACGGCGTCGGCGCTGGTGTTGAGCAGTTCGATGAACTCGAAGTCGCTCGCCTCCACCGCGCCGGCGGCGAGTTCCTCCGCGGTCGGCGGCAGCGGGGCGTAGTGGATCTCTGAAATGACCAGGTTGTCCCGCGAGGCGGGCGCGGCCGCGACCACCAGATGCGAGGTGGCCAGCGGCGACCACTGGCCGGTGGCGGGCACGTAGAGGCGGGCGTTGACCGTCGCGCTCGACGCCACGGTGAGCGGGCCGGTGTAGCTCGCTGCGGTGATCGGCGGCTGCGCGGCGGCCGGTTTCACCCCGACCTGTCCAAGCAGGCTGGGCGAGCACAACAGGTCGTCATCCTCTGCGCTGCGGTTGAGCGCGAGGATGGCGAGCACGTTGTTCCCCGGCTGCAAGCGCGGGATGACGTGGGAAATATCCAGCGTGACGCCGGTCACGCCGCGGGAGTCGGTGAAGTTCGAGGGAATGGCGTCCGCGGTCGCGTCCCAAGCCGGAGTCTGGCCGGCGGTGACATTCTGCCGCGCGGCCTCCTCGCCGTTGACGAAGGCGATGAAGCCGTCGTCGTAGCGCATCCGCAATTGTAGGCGCACCAGCCGCGCCGCCTGGTCTTCGGTGAGGGTGAAAGGCACGCGGACGAAGACGGACGGGCTCACCTGATGCATGGCGGTCTGGAGATTGCTCGTGCCGCCGTCCCACGTGGTATTGTTGGGGTGCGCCCCGGCGAGGTGGTATTTGAAGGGATTGGACGCCGACGAGGGTTGCAATTCAAAGCCGATGCCCAATTGGCCTGCGGTCCAGGCGGCGGCATTAGGTGGATCGGCCACGCCGGTCCAGCCCGCGAGAGGCAGGGTCGTGCCGCCATTGGCCGCGGTGGGCACGAGCCACGAGGCCTGGCCGTATTCGGCCAGCACCGTAGTCGATTGCACGGTGGGCAGCGCCGTATCCGCCGGCCGCGGATCGCTGCCATCGGTGGTGTAATAGATGGTGCCGGAGGGGAAATGATACCCCGGCTCCACGCCGGCATGTGGCGCGAGCGTGATCTGCGCCGCGCCGCCGGGCGCGTCGGTGCGGGTCATGACCGGCGGCCGTCCGGCGGTGCTGCCGAGGGCGAATTGGTTGTCCATCCACGCCAGACGCTCGGCGATCCACGTTTTCATGTAGTTCACTTCCGCCTGGAAAGTGGTGCGCGTGGTGGCCGACGAGGGATTCGGCCAAGGGGCCTGACCGAGGATCCGGTATTTCCGGTAATGCCGCGCGGCGGGCGAAAGCACGGAAGTCGGCGTGTTGTTGGTGATGGGGGTGTCCAGTCCGTCGCACAGCAGGGTGGTGGCGGCGTCGATCCGCCCCTGGATCGCCTCGTTGCCCCACTGGCCGCGCCGCAATTCCCAATAGCGGTCGAAGGTCGCGACGCGGTAATCCGGGTCCGCGTGCAGGCGCGGGAACCACAATTGCCCGGACAACACCGCGGTGCGGCTGGCGTCGTAATTCCAGCCGGTGCTGTGTTCCCCTTCCGCGTAATTGGCGTTGCCGAGGGAAATATTGAAATCCCACAGCGGGCCGGCGCGCATCAGACCCTGGCGGTCTTTGTGGAAATAAGTGCTAAAGACATAGCCGTCGATCTGCTTGGGGATTTCCACCGCCCATTGCCAGTCGATGAAGGTCGGCACGTCGATCCACCGCGCGTAACCCGTGGTCGGACTGGTGAAATTCGCGCCATGGAGCGCGGATTCAAAGGAATTGACATAGGTGCGCAGATAATTGAGTTGCGGCGTGGTGAAAGTATCCGGCGTGGAGCTTTGCAACTCGACACCGCGGCTGGTCGTCCATCGCGACGTGCCCAGGCTGGCCTTGTCTTTCTTGAAAATGTAACCGCCGGTCACCGTCGGCTGGCTGGAAACCAGGGAGTTGAGCTTCGCCACGTTGAGGCGGTTGCGGGTGCGCTTGATTTTTTCCACCAGCAGATAGATGCCCTTGTAATCGCTGTAACTCACCGGCTGGTTCGCCTGTTGGTTGAAAAACACTTCCACGAACCGGGTGCGGGGCGAAAACCAATCGGCGCGGGTGTCCTGAAAGGTCGAATACACCAGATAGTTCCGCATCAAGGTTTTGTCGCTATATGGGCCGTGCAGCACCCAATCCGACTCCGCGGGCAGGCCGAGGATGGCTTCGTCCTTGTCCTGGTCCTTGTTGTTCCAGGTTTCCCAGGCGTAGGATTTCTGGTCGAAGCTGGAGGAGCTTTCGCCGCGCACGTGGGTGCCGGAGCGACCCTGGAAATCCACCGGCCCCGCGAGGCTGGCCCGGCCGGTCACGGGGTCCGGCGCGAGAACCACGGTATAGGTCGGACGGAACGGCCGGGCGGCGGCGGGATTGGTCGTGCCATCGACATTCACGCCGTGGCTGTCCATGACGATGACGGGCAGGTTGGAGGAAAACACCTGGCCGGAGTTGTTGTAGTTGGTGAGCGTGGAGTCGAGTTTGAGAAAGGTGCGGCTGCTCACCGGCCCCGGCAGCCTGCCCGGCGCGAAGACGCGCGCGCGGACCGTCAGGGTGGAGGCGATCTCCATCGGCGCTTCGTAAGCCGCGGACAATTCCGTGGGCAGGGCCTGCGTCAGTGAAAACCGCACCACCGCGCCCGGGGCCGCCGGCGCGGCGATGGCCAGCGAAACCGGCGTGGCCGTGGCCAGCAGGCCGCCGGGCCGCGAGAATACCACGTCCTCCGCCGGCGGGCCGTCCGCCACCAAGCTGATGTTTTTCGTGCCGGGCGTGGGCGTTTCCAAAAACCCGCGCCGCCGCGCGGTGCCGATTTCACCGTAGGACACGTCCTCCACCTGGACGGGATAATTGTATTCGGAAGCGATGGTCAGATCGGGCCGCACCAGCGCAAGATACCCGCCGTCTTTGCCGATCGAGAAATTCGTGTGCAGCGTGCCGGAGGCCGTGGCGCGATCCTTGCCCGAGGCGAAAATGACGCGGTAGCCGTTGGCCGCGAGATTGAAGGCCGGCAACGTCCACTTCGTCAGGTTGGCCGGATCGTCGGTCAGATGCCAGCCTTCCATCGGCGCGGCCGATGAGCTGCCGTTGTGCAGTTCCAGCCAATCGTTGGCTTCCAGATCCTCGTCCTCGTAAGAGTCGTTGTTGTCGGCGACAAACTCGGAAATGATGGGGCCGCCGGTATCGATATTGGTCGCGGGCGTGGTCGTCACCCGCAGCGCATCGATGGCGATTTCCTGCGCGGCCGCCGCGCCCGTCCGTGCCGTGAAGGCCACCCGGTCGCCCACCTGGGGCGCAAAGCCCGGCACCGGCAGGTTCGTCGCGAGGTCCACGCCGTCCCATTTCAGGGTCAGGCCCGCAGCGTTCCACTGCACCACCACCGGGCGAAAGGTTGTGTCAGAGGGGAATGTCCGCGGGTAGGAGGCCACGCGCTCGCGGTTGGCATAGACCACGATCTCCCCCTGCGTCTCGCCCTCCGCCGTGTCGATGAAGGTTTCCCAAGCGACCTCCAGCCCGCCGGGCAGCCCGAAGCCGAGTTCGCCATCCCCGTCATCTTCGGGGATCGTCCCGAAGCACACCGTCAGCCCGTTGCCGGCCGTCCCGCCCGCGAGCAGCTTGAGCGTGAAATTCACCGTCAGCGCGCTGAGATCCCGCCCCGGATCGATCTCCGGAAGCTTGAACGACGTCACCGTGTTGAAGACGCCATCCGCGGTCAGCCGCAGCGCGTTGCCCTGCACCGAGGCCACCGGCGCGGGCGGATCGCCCGCCGGCGTGCTCGAGAGCGCCGAGCCGTCATTCCACGTCCCCGTGCCCGGCGTCGCGCCATTGGCGTAGGTGAAGTTTTGCGTGCCCGAGGCGGGGTAGGTGCCGGCGGAGAGCGGCAGAGCGAGCAGCAGGCCCGCCACACCCGCCAGCCACGAGACGCTGCGCCGGCGGACCAGCCGGCGACGGATTTCGGAATAAAGCGGCGAGCGGGGCATGGATCGCGACATCATGAAATGTTGGCTGGTTAGGACGTCCGGGGGTCGGAACGGGTGCATGATTAACACCACGATCTTACCCGGATGAAAGCGGAAAGCGGCCAAAAAATCACGCAATCGGCCTGTTTGATTGAGGAATGCGGCCGTCTTCCGCCCACAAAGCGCTTACAGCGTTGGAAGAAGAACGCGCGCCAATGCGGCAATGGTGCACCCAGCAGCGGACACGCGCGTTTTGAATAGATTGATTTTTTTCACGCTTGATGGCGCGAGGAATGTCTGTATATACAAAGTATTGCCATTGTGATTAACGCCTTTTCACTCGCTCAACCGCTCGTCCGATCATGCCAAAGCCGCTCTTCATTCGTCCTTCCGCCAACGTGGCCTTTCCAGAGACGCGTCACGGGCATGGCCAAGCCGCGCTTCCTCCTAGAGACGCATCCCAAAGAAATACTGTTCCTGTCATGAAACGGCGGTTATCACTCATTTGGCTCTTTCTTTGGTTGTCCGCCGCCGCCGTGCCTGCCGCCACCATCATCAATTGGCATAATACTCAAGGAACCGAACTGCGTAATCTCCAAGGGGATCCGTTGACCCACGGCGTTCCTGGAAGGAATTATAGCGGCGCCATCATCCAACTGGGTTATTACACCTTCGCGACGACGGAAAGTCCCTTTGTCGGAGAATGGATTTCCATCAGCGGGGATCTTTTGACCATCGGTGAGAAGGGCCATGGTTCGAACCAGCCGGGACGGTTCCATTATACCGGCGGATTAGGGAGTAATTTCATTCGTCCGGCTGCTGGCACCCCATTGTCCATCCGGTTTTACGACGCCACGTCACTGGAAGCGGCTGCCTATTTCAACGCGGTGACCGGCGCGGCTGGAGCCTGGAACTGGATGGAAGCCTCTGAGGGCAATGTGATCATCGACGCCGTTCTTGAACAAGGAGCGGACTTGGTCTGGGAGGGAGGCGCCGATAGCGCGTTTCGCACCACCATCCCCATGCCCGCCGTGCCGGAGCCGTCGGGGCTGCTGCTTGCGGCCGCGACGATCTTGGGGCTGTCCCGACGACGTTAATCATCCGGGTGGGGAGAACGCTCCGGGGCAAGGCCGGCACCTTCCCGGCGCCGGCCTTTTGACGCCGCGATGAACCTGCGCCATCGTCGGGCGATGAGAATCGGTCTGATCGATTACGGCGCGGGGAATTTGCAGAGCGTGCGCAACGCCTTGCGGGCCAATGGACGCGAGAGCACGCTCGTGGCGCGGCCCGAGGAGTTGGCGGACGTGGAGGCCGTGATCTTCCCCGGCGTGGGGGCGTTCGGTGATTCGATGCGGCATTTGGATGAGCAGGGGTTGAGCGATCCCCTGCGCGCCTGGATCAAGGCCGGCCGGCCGTTCTTCGGCATTTGCATCGGCTATCAGGTGCTCTTCGAGCGAAGCGAGGAATCGCCGGGCGTGCGGGGCCTGGGCGTCTTTCCCGGCACGGTCATCCGCCTCCGGGCGCCGGGGCTGAAGGTTCCCCACATGGGTTGGAACGAAGCGCGCTTCACGCAGCCGGACGATCCGCTGTGGGCGGGGCTCGGCCCCGCGCCGCACGTGTATTTCGTGCATTCCTACCACCCGCAACCGGCGGACCCCGCGCTCATCGCCGCCACCACGGACTACGGCGCGCCCTTCGCCAGCGCCATCCGCTGGGCCACCGGCGCCGCCGTGCAGTTCCATCCCGAAAAAAGCCAGCACGTCGGCCTGCGGTTGCTGGAGAATTTCGTGAAAGTTTCCGCGGCACAACTGGCACTCTGATACCACCGACAACTAAAAATGAGACGAAAAAGGCATGGGTAGGGTAGGCGTCCCGCCTGCCGCTCCCGGCCTCTGGCCGGGAGCTTTCCGAGCGATGCCTCCCATTTCAGCGTGGGTTTTGTTTTCAGCAAGATGCTGAAAACGGCGGCCAGGATGGCCATCCTACCCTCTCAACCGGTCCATCATCCTGTTTTTAACTCTTTCGTTCCCGCTCCAGCAGGGCGCGCTTGCGCTCCACGCCCCAGCGGTAGCCGGAGAGACCGCCATCGATGCGGATGACCCGATGGCAGGGAATGGCGACGGCGATATGGTTGGCGGCGCAGGCTCCACCGATGGCTCGCACGGCCTGGGGACACCCGAGGCGGCGCGCGAGGTCCGCATACGTCAGCGTTTGCCCCGGTGGAATGTCTTGCAAGGCGCGCCAGACGCGCTGTTGGAAGGCGGTGCCGCGGAGGTCGAGCGGGAGCCGGCAGCCGAGGCGTGGATTTTCCACCAAGCCGGCGACCTGCGCCACGGTCCGTTCGTAAGCGCGGTCGGCGCCGAGGAGCGTGGCGTGGGGGAAGCGGTCCTGCAATTCCCGCGCGAGCGCTTCGGGATCATCGCCCAGCCAGACGGCGCACACGCCCCGCTCCGAGGAGGCGACGAGGAGGGAGCCGAGCGAGCATTCGCCGAGGGCGAAACGCAGGGTCTCTCCGCGTCCGCCGGAGCGATAGCGGCGTGGCGTCATGCCGAGCCGCGCGCCGGCCTCGGCATAAAACCGGCTGCTGGAGGAATAGCCCGCTTCGTAAAGCGCGCCGGTGATGGTGGGCTCCCGCGTCAGTGTCTCACGCATCCGCCCCGCGCGACACGCGGCGGCGAATGCCTTGGGCGTGAGGCCGAGGGTTTTCACAAAGACGCGGTGGAAATGGTGCGGGCTGAGCCCCACCGCCTTGGCCAGCACGGCCAGCGGGATCGGCTGTTCCGAGGCTTCGAGCAAGCGGCAAGCGCGCTCGACAAGCGCGGTGTGCGGGTCGTCGGGCGCGGAATCCTTTGTCTGAGATGACAGGGAACGTGGTGTCATGGCAGGGGGAGCATCGCCTTTCCGGTGGCAAAAACACTCCGGTTCTTGCTCTTTCATGCCGAAACGGCCATGAAGCCGTCCACCCCTTCTGAAAAGCGCCGGACACTTTCTCCCCTTTGCGTCTTGGGTGCGTCAGCACCGCCAACCCAAACCCGTGAATTGAAGGG
>CAZQUC010000173.1:0-8718 GCA_964596095.1 uncultured Enterobacteriaceae bacterium | reverse complement strand
CGACTTCCTCGTCGAGGTGCTTGGGCAGGCGATAGACGTCGGCTTCGTATTTGTCCTTGTTCTTCCAGAGGTCGATCGGCGCGAGCGTCTGGTTGGTGAAGGAATGGGACCGCCTCGAACGCTGGGCAAGGGTGCTCCGCTCCGCTTTGCCGGAACGGCTGATCTCGGCTGAGCAGGCCCAAGGCATTCAGCAGATCTATGAACTGTTGCTCCGCCTACAACAGCGCGACCAGCAACCGGCTTTGCAGGAAATCATCGAGTTGATGGAACAGCGCTATGTCCGCAGCGCTTCGACTTCCCCGGCCAGTTCAGGCTTTCCTCAGTGGAACTTCTTTGCCATGGCTCCCTTTAACACTTAAAGTCCTGTTTTCAAGTGATTTTGGTATCATTCCTCATTCCGGCGCGCCGGGGTTCCGGGGCTGAATACTGAAGCTGAGCCGGAGCGCAGCGGAAACAGCCGAAGGCAAAACTCCCCTCACAATACCTCTTTCGTGCTGGGCACGCCGGTCACGCGCGGGTCGCGCTGCACGGCTTGGTCGAGGGCGCGGGCAAGGCCTTTGAAGAGCGCTTCCGCCATGTGGTGGCTGTCGCGGCCGTAGAGGATCTCGGCGTGGACGTTGGCCAGCGCGTTGTGGGTGAAAGCGCGGAAAAATTCCTCCACCAACTGGAACCCGAACGCGGCGCCGATGGTGGCGGCCTGCGCGGGGGCGCGGTATTCGAGAAATGCCCTCCCGCTCAGATCGATGACCACCCGCGCCAGGGTTTCATCCATCGGCAGGAGCATGGCGCCGTAGCGCACCAGGCCTTGCTTGTCGCCCAGCGCCTGACGGACGGCTTGGCCGAGGACGATGCCGACGTCCTCCACCGTGTGGTGGAAATCCACCTGCAAATCCCCCTTGGCCTCGACCTCCAGATCGAACAACCCATGCTTCGCGAAGAGCGTCAGCATGTGATCGAAGAACCCGATGCCGGTCGCGATCCGGGCCTCGCCCCGGCCGTCGAGATTCAGCCGGAGTGTGATGTCCGTTTCAGCGGTGCGGCGGCCAATCGAGGCCTGACGGGGCGTGGAACTCATGCGCAAGTCGGATGAAACGGGCTCACTCCGGCTTGGACTGGGTGCGGCTCTGCAATTCCTGCTGTTGGCTGGCGCGGATGGATTCCTCGCGCAGTCTCTTGAGATCCTCCTGCTGCTTCTTGATGGCCGGCGCGTTGGCCGCATCCTTGTTGACCTTGATGAAATCCTCCAGGCGCAACGAGGCCTCCTCGTATTTTTTCTGCCCCACGAGCTTGAGGATTTTGTCGTATTCCTCCGCCGTTTTGGTGATGGCCGGCACATCGAGGGAGAGCAGGCGTTTCATTTCCGTATCGATTTCCTTGCTGGCGTTGTTGAGGCTGTTGAGGTCGGTTTCCAGCACGCTGGAGAATTTGATCTTATCCTTTTTCTCGGCGGCGAGTTTGGCCTGGAAATCGCGGCGGACCTTCTCGCGTTCGGCCTGCGCGGCGCGTTTTTCGTCGGGTGTCATCTTGCCGAGCGAATCGGCCGCCAGCCGGGTTTTCTGCGGGATCGATTTCACCTCCTGGGAGAGCCAGGCGGCATATTTCTCGGCGACCTGCTTGGCGATGGCGATGGCTTTGGGGTAGCTGGGGGAGAATTTGCCGGCCGCTTCGAGCTCGGCGAACTGCAAGAGCGATTCCCGGTATTTGTCTTCGGCGGCCAGTTTCTCCAGGTCGCGCAGCTGGCGGAGCGCCTCCACGTTGTAGGAGAGCGCCTGCATTTCCGCGCCCGAGAGCCACTTGCCCTCGACCTTGCGCTGGCTGCGCTGGGTCAGCGCCCGTTCTTCCTCCAGGGTTTTCTTGACCGCCTCGACCTCGGCGCGGAACCGGCTGGCGGGATGCTTGGCGAGAAATTCGGCGGGGCCATCCTGGATCAGCTTCGTGTAATCACTGGGACGCAGGAAATCCTCGGTGGGAATCAGCTTCTTGATCTCCTCGGCCGCCAATTCGTCGGGCGTCTGCTTCTTGACCTCGGTGATATCGCTGCGCGGGATCACTTTGTTGTCCAGAATTTTACCGACAATGGCGGTGCGGATGGTCACGCTGGAGGCGTCTTCGGAGACAATGGTGCCGGACCAGACTTTGCCATCCTTCGTCTTGACGTAATCGGCGACGGCCGGAGTGACGGCGAGGGCGACGCATCCGGCGGCAACCGCACGGAATGAAGTGAAGAGCGTGTTTCTTTTCATGGTTGTTCTCTGGTTCTGCCGGTGGAGCGGACGTTAGGTAATGACTTGTTTAACGGAAATGCAACCGTCATGTGCGGCGTTTTCCACCCGCCCGCCGGGGTGGACCCCGCCGGCGCGCGGAACGCGAGGGAATAACCATAGGAACCTCCGGCGGCCGGGGCCAGAAAAAAATCGCGAACGGGTCCGTATAAGCCGGATTCTGTCTCCCGGTCCTCGCGGACCGGAAGGACGGCCATTCCTCTCACGGCGGTCTCCCGCCGCGCCGGGCCTTGCGACCCGATGCGACTGAACCCGGGAACATCCCCACGCCGCCGAAGCGACGCGGAGGCCGGCCAGGCGGACCGTTCTCCCTGTTTTGTCTTGCACCGCGCGGGGTTTGTCGTGCCCCGGACCTCGCGATCCGGGCGGTGAGCTCTTGCCTCGCCTTTTCACCCTGGCCGCCGGCTCCGGCGCGCCCGGTCGCCCGGCCGCGGTCCGTTTCCGGAGGTGGTATGTTTTCTGTGACACTTTCCGTCGGCGGCAGCTTGCGCCACCGCCGCCTGCGTTCTTCACGCAGCGCGCTGCCTTGCGGTGTCCGGACTTTCCTCTAACCGCGGGTTGCCCCCGGCCAGCGGCCGCCCCGGACCCGTTCGCGGCTCCAGCCTCGCGCGGGATGGCGGCCGCCGCAATGGTGAAGTGGCTCAGGTCAGCCACTTCGGGGAAGAAAACATCATTTCCCCAGCTCCACGGAGCGGGCGGTGGCGGTGCGGACGGCTTCGATGAGGGCGGAGCGCAGGCCTTGTTTTTCCAGCACGGCGAGGGCGGCGATGGTGGTGCCGCCAGGGCTGGTGACCTGGTCGCGCAAGACGGCGGGGTGCAGGCCGGTGGCGCGGACCATTTCGGCCGCGCCGAGGACGGTCTGCGTGGCGAGGGCGAGCGCGGTCTCGCGCGGCAGGCCCGCGAGCACGCCGCCGTCGGCCAGCGCTTCGATCACGGTATAGACATAGGCCGGGCCGCTGCCGCTGAGGCCGGTGACGGCGTCGAGGTGTTTTTCCTCCACGCGATAGACGGCGCCCACCGCGCCGAGCAGTTTTTCGGTCAAGGCGGCGTCCTTGGCGGTGGCGTGCTGGCCGGGCGCGTAGGCGGACGCGCCGGTGCCGACGAGCGCGGGTGTGTTGGGCATGACGCGGACGACCCGGTGGTGCGGTCCGGCGGCCCGTTCGAGCGCCTCCAGCTTGATCCCGGCGGCGATGGAAATGAAGAGCGGCGCGCTTTTGCCTTGGGCCAGCGCCGCCATCACGGGCAGGCAATCGGCGGGCTTGACGCACACGAGGACGACGTCCGCCGCATCCGCGACCTCCAACGCGGTCGAGGCGACTTTCACACCGCGCAGGGTTTCCTGGAGGGCTTCGACCGCGCGCGGTTCCCCGTCGCGGACGATCACGTCCACCGCGCGGCAGAGTTTCTGCGCGACAATGCCCCGAGCGAGAGAGCCGCCCATTTTTCCGCATCCGATGAGGCCGATTTTCATTGCCGGTCACTGAGAAAAGAAGCGCCCGTTGGGCAAGGGCGATTGTGGGGGATTGTCGGGTGGCATCCGCCCGCTTCCGGGTTATGTCATGCGGCATGAAATGTCCGCCTGTTTTGCGTGGGGGCTGGCTTGCCGTCCGGGCCGTCGTGATGGGCGGGCTCGCCGGGTGGTTTTTGCTCGCGGGCGGAGCCGTCGCCGCGCCGGACCTCGCGCCGGTGCAGTCGTGGATCGAAAAGGGCCGGTCAATTTCCGGACTCGCCGCGGAGTTCACGCAGGAGCGGCATTTGCGCACGGTCAACAAACCGCTGGTGTCTTCGGGGAAATTGTGGTTTACGGCCGCGGGGGCCTTGCGTTGGGAACTGGGCGCGCCGCCGCGTCTGATCGCCCTGCGCCGCGAGCACGGCGGGGTCATGACGGTGCTGGAGCCGCGCGACAAGGTTCGCCGGACGTTCACGCCGGAGGAGTTGCGGGACCGCAAAAGCCCTTACGCGATGCTGGACGCGGGGTTTCCCACTTCGCTGGCCGAGTTTGAAAAAACCTTCCGTATCAAGTCCGTCGAGACCGAAGGGGACCGCGTGCGTATCGAGACCCAGGTCACCGATTCCCGGATGGCGGTGGCGGTGATGAAGATTTCCTTCGTGCTGGATGCCGCCACGTCGCAGCTCCGGGCCTTTGAAATCTGGTTCCGCGATGGGTCGAAGATCATCAACACCTTCACTCGCGTCACCGAAAACGCTGCCGTGCCCGCGTCGTTGCTGGCCGTGCCAGACGGCGAGTGGAAGGACGTGAAATGAAGCCGTGGTCATGGAAGGCCGCGCCTCGCTTCGCCGCGGCCTCCGGCCCCGCGTCTTCGGCCAGGGGAATCATTCCCGCGCGGGAGGCGCGCCATGGCCGATGGTCTGCGCCGCTTCCTGCCACATCAGGCGAGCGACCGCCCAATCCACCCAAGTGTCGATTTTCACATCCGACGGATCGATCCGCGGATCGGGCGGGGGTGGCAGCAACGCACGGGCGGCCACCAACTCCTGCTCCATGCGTTCGGTCTCGCCGAGTTGCCACAGGGCCATCGCGCGGAGGCAGCCCGCCGAACAGTGGCGGTCGCCGCGGGCGCCGGGAAAAGACAGACATTTCTCGCTCCACTCCACCACCTTCATCGCATCGCCGCGGCGGTGGTAATACATGGTGATCGCCAGCGCGTCCCATTGGGGAAACGAATCCCGCCCCGAATAGTCGCTGCGCGCGCCGGAGGCGCACATCTCCATCACCGGCCGCAGGCGTTCGAGCAAGGCCTCGTCCGCCGGCCGGAGCAGGGAGATTTTCAGCAAATGCTCCGCCGCGAAGGCGCTGCGCGCGGGCAGGTGGCGGTCCAGAATCTCCTGGCGGAACGCCTCGTAGGCCCCCGGCGCGCCATGCTCCGTCAGCAACGCGGCCAGGCACATCGGGTCGTTTCCCTCGATGATGCCCTCGGGACTATCGAAACGGTTCGCCTGGTGGAGGCGGAGGAAATACCCCAGCGCCGGCCCCCAGCGACCGCGCAGGGCGTGCCAATGGCCGAGCGAACGGAAGACACGCGCGGCATCCGGCGACGGGTCGATGCCATCCAAGGGATGGGACTGGAGCAACGCCTCGGCCGCCTCGCCCTGGCCTCTCTTCAACAGGGCCTCCATGCCGGCGAAATCATGCGAAGAGGAAAACTGTCCGCCCACCCGGCCGCGATTGATCAATCCCGCCACTTGCGAAATGCTCGCCCGTGCCTCCGCCTGGGCGCGCAGACGGTCTTCTTCGGCGCGGGCGGCTTCGGCCTCGCGAGCCAGCCGCACCTGCTCGGCCAGCGCCTTGCGCTCGCGCCAAAAGAGCCAGGTCGAGGAGGCCATCCCGCCCAGCAAGGACACTGCCACCGCCGCGCCCGCGATGCAGGCCACCCGGTTCCGCCGGAGGAATTTGCCCATGAAATACCACCGCCCCGGCCGGCGCGCGAGCACCGGCTCGTGGGCGAGAAACCGCTGCACGTCCATCGCCAGGCTGTTGGCGGTCAGGTAACGGCGAGCGCGGTCTTTCTCGATCGCCTTCAGCACGATGGCATCGAGATCTCCGCGCAACCAGGAAATCAGCCGCGGCGGATCGGCGCGGCGGTGGGCGGCGATGGCCGCGCGCGCGGATTCCGCGGTGTGGGCGAGCCATTGGGAGGGCGGGGGAGGCTCGCGCTCCAGAATGATCTTGCGCGTTTTCGACAGGCCCGCGGCCGCCAACGCCGCGCTCTCGAACGGCGCCTGGCCGGCCAGCAACTCGTAAAGCACCATGCCGAGGCTGTAGATGTCGCTGCGGGTGTCGATGTCGAGACCGCGCAAGTCCACCTGCTCCGGGCTCATGTAGGCCGGCGTGCCGATGATCTGGTCGCGGCCGGTGATCGTCGTCCGCCCGGCGGCGCGCCCTCCGGCGGCTTTGGCGATGCCGAAGTCGATGACTTTGGGCACGGGCCCGCTCTCGGAGGTTTCCACGAGGATGTTCGAGGGCTTGAGGTCGCGATGCACGATGCCCTTTTGATGCGCGTGCTGGATGGCCTGGCAAACCTGGATGAAAAGCGCCAGCCGCGCCGGGACGTCGAGCTGGCCTTCGTCGCAAAAGGTCGTGAGGCGCTGCCCGCTCACCCGCTCCATGACGAAATAAGGCCGCCCGAATTCCGTCGCTCCCGCGTCCAGCACGCGCGCGATGTGGGGGTGGTCCATCATGGCCAGCGCCTGACGCTCCAACTCGAACCGCGCGATGACCGCCTCGGTGTCCATGCCCAGGCGGATGATCTTCAGCGCCACGCGCCGCCGCACCGGCTCGATTTGCTCCGCCAGATAAACCACGCCGCAGCCGCCTTCGCCGAGCCGTTCGAGCAACCGGTAACGCCCGATGAGCGAGCCCGGCCCTTCCACCGGCCGGGCTTTTCCGGCCGCGGCTTCCGGTTCCGCGGGCAGTTCCATCTCTTCCATGACCTCCCCCGCGAGCGCCGCGCGCTCGTCGCCGGCCTCCAGAAAGAACAATGAGGCCTCCGCCGAATCCCGCACCAGGCGGCGCATCCGGGTCAACCCGGCGGCATCGTCCTTGAACCAGCGTTGGAGAAAAACCTCCCGCGCGGCCTCGCCTTCCAGACCCAGGACCGCGATCAGAACCGCCTCGTCGAGGTCCTTCTCCGCGGCCCGCGCCTCCCGCGATTGCTCTTCCAATGCGTCCACTTGTCAGGTCTCCTCGCGCATCATTTGATATAGCCTCGCCTTCGCGAAGGTCCAGGTTCGCTCCACCGACCGCACGCTGCGGCCCGTCATCCGCGCGATTTCCCGGCTGCCGAGACCGCTGAAAAACTTCAGCAGCACGATCTCCGCCGCGGCGGGGTCTTCCTGTTTCAGGCGCGCGAGATGCGCGTGGATCATCAGAATATGCCCGCCCGGTTCTTCGCCGGCCGCGCTGTCGTCGAGCAGAGGCCGCATCTCGCCCGCCTGGCGTTTGCGGGCGGCTTTCCGGCGGGCGTGATCCACCAGAATGCGGCGCATCGCCCGTGCCGCCGCGCCGAAAAAATGCGCCCGATTTTCCCACGAACTTTCCCCCTGGCCCGCCAGCCGCAACCACGCCTCGTGGACCAAGGCCGTGGGTTGCAGCGTGTGATCGGCGGATTCCGTTCTCATGCGCGAAGCGGCCAGTCGCCGCAGTTCGTCATACACCAACGGCAACAGCCGCTCCGAAGGCAGCAAGCCATCCGGCCACGGGGACGTGGCAGTCCGGGGGATCGTTTTCATGAAGAGTGATTATAATTTTATCCTCATCTTGACAAGCTGCAAATTTGTTACTCCGGATCAGGCCCCCGGAGCCAGCCGACGGGTCCGTCGGTTCGTTCTTCCAATCACTTCCCGCTCAGAGAACAGCAGGCAGGGTGATCGGCACCGGCTCTCCGAGGAATTTCGGCTTGGCTCGCAGCACCGTCACATCCAGAACCGCCTGCACCCGCGCCAGATACTCGCGCCCATGCGTCAGCAGCGCCCGACCCCGCGTCACGTCGCCGGCATTGTAGGCCTCCGCGGAGATGCCATGACGCCGGGCCAGAAACACGGCGCGTTCATTGTGGAAGCGCTGCGACACGACGATGAAGGCCTCTTGTCCGAAGACTTCCCGCGCCCGCACCACCGAGTCGAGCGTCCGGAAACCGGCATAGTCCGGATAGATGCGGTCTTCCGGCACGCCGGCTTGTGCCAAGGCTTCCTTCATCGCCGTGGCCTCGTCGTATTGCCGCGTGCCGTTGTCGCCGCTCACGATGAAGGCCCGCACCTTGCCCGCCCGATACAGCCGCGCGGCGGCCTCGATGCGTTGGGTGAAAAACAAATTGGGCCGCCCTTGCGTCGTCGGCGCGCAGCCCAGCACCAGCGCCACCTTCATGGCCGGCACCGAGTCCAAGTCCGCATGGCAATACGGCTCCGCGGCGCGTTTCACCCAAAGATGGCTGCCGGCGATGACGAGCGCGGCCAACAGCACGGCCGCGGCCATGAAGGAAAGCAGCCGTTTCCAACGAAAACGAGCCAGCGAGGAAGGGCGGGCGGGAAGGTCATGGTGTTGGTTCATCGAAGTCCGAATGGGAAAATCCATTGATTGGGGAAGACGTAACCGGTTTGGTCAACTGCTGCAGGTCTCTTGACTCTACTCAGTGAGAATTACCGGCCAGCCCATGAGCGTAAAGTGAAGGCATTTTTGCCTGTTGTCGCAACTTTGGACACCGATCTTGTTGTCCCACCACCTTGAACCATTTTCGCGACCATCGTAAAATGGTCTGGACTATTTTACGATGGTCGCGAAAATGGTCTCTATAAGCGAGTCTCCCCGACTCTATACGGCGGTCTTGCAGGACCACTTGAGACGCTACCGGCAAATGGCGCTGGTTTTCGGTCCACGCCAAGTGGGAAAGACCACGGCCTGCCGGGCGCTCGCCGATGT
>CAZQUC010000172.1:0-8749 GCA_964596095.1 uncultured Enterobacteriaceae bacterium | reverse complement strand
CCGGCAGGGCGGCATTCGCCTGATCGACACATACAGGTGCGGCCCCGGCATTTCGGGACATCATCACGAGTCTTCACCGGAAAAATCCGCGCCCATGAAACCACACCAAAACCCGTTATCTTCGCCCATCGCCTCCCGTCCATCTCGCCGTTCTTTCCTGAAAACCTCGGCGGTCTTCGGCGTCCCATTTCTCCTGCCCTCGGCCGTGTGGGCGGCGGAGACGCCGGTCAATGAAAAGATCACCCTCGGCTTCATCGGCGTGGGCAAACAGAACGGCTATCTTCTCGGCGGGTTCATGAGCAAGAAAGACCTGGTGGAAGTCAAAGCCGTCAGCGACGTGGACACCACGCGCCGCGAGGCGGCGAAAAAGCGCGTCGAGGATTACTACCGCGAGCAGGGCCGGGAGGCGACCTGTGACGCCTACAACGACTGGCGCGAGCTGATCGCCCGGCCGGATCTCGACGCCGTGGTCATCGCCACGCCCGACCATTGGCACGCCATCCAAACCACGGCCGCGCTGGCGGCGGGCAAGGACGTGTATTGCGAGAAGCCGCTCGTGCATGACGTGGCGGAGGCGGTGGCCGTCATCAAGGGCGTGAAAAAGCACGGCCGCATCCTCCAGTGCGGCTCCATGCAGCGGTCGATGAAGGAATTCCGCGTCGCCTGCGAATTGGTGCGCAATGGGGTGATCGGCCCCGTCGAGCGCGTCGAATGCCAGTTCGGCGAGCCCGGCATCCCGTGCGACCTGCCCGAGGAAACCGCCGAGCCCGGCCTCGACTGGGACCGCTGGCTCGGCCCCGCGCCGCTGCGGCCCTACAACTCCGTGCTCGCCCCGCGCGGCCTGCACGATCATTTCCCGATGTGGCGGCTCTATCGCGAATACGGCGGCGGTTACGTCACGGACTGGGGCGCGCACCATCTCGACATCGCGCAATGGGGGCTGGGCATGGACGACAGCGGCCCGGTCGAAGTGCTGCCGCCGGAAAAAGCCGGCGCCACCGAAGGCGCGGTCCTGCGCTATGCCAACGGCGTCACCGTCAAACACCTCAACGGCGGCTTCGGCGCGCATTTCTTCGGCCGCGACGGCGAGGTGAAGGTCAATCGCGGGAAGTTCGAACTCATCGTCGGCGGGCAATCGCGCGCGCGCTTCGTGAGCCGCGAGGACGGCACCTCGCTCGACAGCGCGGTGTTGAAAGCGGAAAAGGAATTCCTCGCCGACGCCAAGGTGAAACTCTACGCGACAACGCGCGGCGATCATCTGGGCGATTTCCTCACCAGCATGAAAACCCGCCGCCCGCCCTGCACCCACGAAGTCATCGGCGCGCGCTCGGCCACCGTCTGCAATCTCATGAACCTCGCCTATTACCACGGGAAGAAATTCTCGTGGAATCCCGAGACCTTCGCCTTCGCCGACGGCACCGGTGACGGCGCTTGGCTGAGCACGCCCTATCGCGGCGATCTCAAGCTGGTGTAGCTGTCGGGAGGCGACACTTTTTGGAGTGCGGACGGCTTGCCTCCGCTCTGGAGGGAGGAGGGGCTTGCCCCTCGCGGCGGGACTCCTCAGCGCTCTCTCCGAATGCCCCACTCTCACTTTTTCCCCCGCGCTCTCCCCGTCTTCCTCACCGGCAAGCCGGTGAACGCAAGAGCGGAGGCAAGCCTCCGCACTCCCAAAACCCTCACCGCTCATCCGCGAAGCGCCACGCGCTTTTCCAGTCGCGCGGCAGGGACTGCCCGGTCAAGGCGGCGCGGATGAGTTCGATGGGGATCGCGCCTTCGCGGAGCACGGCGTCGTGAAACGCTTTCGGCGTCATGGTTCCATCGGTCGTCAGGTGTTGGTAAAGCGCGCGAAGCTGCAACCCGCCGAGCATGTAGGCGGCCTGGTAGAGCGGGCCGTAGGCGCCGCCGATATAGCGCCGCACCTCCGCCGTGGCACCGGCGCGTTCATGGCCGACACGCTCGACGAGGAAGTCGATCATGGCCTCCGGGGTCATGACGCCGAGATGAAAATTGAGGCTGACGATGATGCGCGCGCAGCGGTGCATCCGCCAGAACAAGGCGCCGACCTGCTGCTCCGGCGTGGCTGCGTAGCCGAGATCCCACAGCAGCATTTCCCAATGCAAGGCCCAGCCTTCGACGAGGAAGGGCGTGTTGAAGAGCCGCCGCTGGGGCGCATACCGCCGCGCGTGAAACCCCTGCAAATGATGGCCGGGAATCAGTTCGTGCGGCGTCACGATGTGAAGGAAAGCCGCGTTGTTCCCGCGCATGGACATCAGCTTGTCCTCCTGCGACATCGACTCGTGCGCGTAGGCGATGAGCATGCGCGGCGAGCCATACACGGCATAGGGCAGGCTTTTCTGCTGCTCGATGCCGAGCATCGAGAGCCGCCAGGTTTCCTCCGCCAGTGGCGGGATGGTGACCAAATCCCTCTCTTTGAGAAAACGGATGGCCTGCTCGGCCTTCTCCGCCACCAGCGCGGGCTGGCCGCCGGGCGGGGCGTGCTGTGCCTTGACCTTGGCGACCGCTTCCGCCGTCGTCGCGCAGCCGAGCGCGCGGGCCGCCTCTTGCATCCTCGCTTCGCACCAGGCGAATTCCTTCTCGGCGAGCGTCACCAATTCCGCCGCCGTGTAGGGCACGCATTCCCCCGCCAACTGCGCCGCCAGCGTGTCCGCGCCCACGGGATCGCCGATCAGCGGATCGTCCGGCTCGCCTTTGAGGCCCGCGATGTCCCCGCGCAGATAACCGGCCAATTCCTCCAGAGCCTTGGCCAGCGCGCCGTGCGGCTGGCGCACCCACCAGCCGAAGTCGGGTTGGAAGCCATCGTAAAACGCGAACCATTCCCCGAGCGCCGCGCGCAACCGGTCGAGCGTATCGGCGGTCCGTTTCGCCAGCACGGGCGAGGGCTGGAGCGCGTCGGCCGGCGCGTCTTTTTCACGGCCTTTATCCAGCGTCTTGCGCAGCGCCTTCACTTCCTCCAGCGCTTGGGCCAGCACATTCGCCGCCGGGGCGGGAGCCAGGTCCTGTCTCGCCTCGCGCGCAGCGAGCACGGTTTGCAATTTCGGGCGGAAGGGCAGCAGCGGCGCCATTTCCGCCAACCGCGCTCGTTCCAACGCCAACTCCGTTTGTTCGGACGCGAGATGACTGACCAGCAAATGCCAATCGATCCGCGCGGCAGGCGTCAACGGCTCGTAAGGCAGCGCGTCGAGTTTCGCGCGCCAGTCGTGCAGCAGCACCTCACGCCGGGCGAAAGTGTCTTCCGCCCAGGGAATATCATAGGCGGCATTGACCGCGGCCTGGTCGGCGGAGAATTCCGTGATCAATCCGGAGAGGCCGTTATCCTCCGCGGCTACAAGGCTGGCCGGCCACGCCAGCAGCCACCAGGCGACGGCGGTCAAGCGGGAGAGCGAACAGCGAGAAGTCGCGTTGCGTCGGGCGAAGATCATGCGGATTCCTTCCGCGTGTTTCGGCTGCCTCGCAAGAGGCTCGTAAGAGTGAACGAGCGTTCCCATGCGTAATTTTTCCGTGCCTCTTACTCCTTTGCCAACGCTTCTCATTCTCACTTGTTCCCACCTTCAATTTCACCCTTAATGCCCGATGATCTCATCCACTCCCGTCCGCTGTGTCGAAACTCGAGCCGCCGTATCGTGGCGGGGGCGTCCCGCCCACCGCCGCTGCCGGACCGGCGTTCCTCGTCCCCAAAACACCGCCTCCACGGCTCCCGTTTTTCGTAAGCTTCTCCGATGGGCTGACAGGCGTTCTGTCGGTCTGACGAGCCGAGAGCCCACCAAGTCCCAGAACACGCCGGGCGTGCCAAGAAAGACCCGAGACGCGCGAGGCGGTGGGCGGGACGCCCCCGCTACGAGCCGCCACCGATGGTGGTGGGGGTTGCTGGTGTGGATCATCCTGTTTTCCCCGCTCGCCGCGCAATCCTTCGGCGATTTCACTTACTATCGAAGCAGCAGCTTCATCACCATCACCGGCTATACCGGCGCCGGGAGAACAATCACGGTCCCCGACACCATCGAGACCCTGCCCGTGCGGTCGATCGGCATCGAAGCCTTTCGCAACACCGCCACCTTGACCAGTGTCACCCTCCCCACCGGCCTCATCGCGATTGGAAGATCGGCCTTCTCCGGCTGCTCGAGCCTGACCCACATCACCATCCCCGGCAGCGTCACCGACATCGGAAACTCAGCGTTCTCTGGTTGTTCCAACCTGTCCAGTATCACCATCCCCGACAGCGTCACCGACATCGGCTTCTCGATGTTCGTCGGTTGCACGAGCCTGACCCATGCCACCATCGGGAGCGGCATCACCGGGATCGAAAACTCGACGTTCAGTGGTTGCACAAGCCTGACCAGCGTGAGCCTCCCTGACAGCGTCACCGACATCGGAGCTTGGGCCTTCGCGGATTGCACGAGCCTGGCCGGCATCAACATCCCCAGCCGTGTTACCGGGATTGGAAGATCCGCCTTCTCCGGTTGTTCAAGCCTGACCCACATCACCCTCCCCGACAGCGTCACCTCCATTGAACAAGCGGCGTTCTTTGGCTGCACGAGCCTGACCAGCGCCATCATCGGCAACCGCGTCACCAGGATCGGCTCCTCCGCATTCTCTCGTTGCACGGGCCTGACCGGCGCCAGCATTCCCGATAGTGTTACCGAGATCGGAAGCGGGGCGTTCTTTGGCTGCATGGGCCTGACCAGCATCAGTATCCCCAATAGCGTCACCCAAATCGGATATTCGACGTTCGAGAACTGCACGGGTCTGACCAGCGTCAGCATCGGCAACCGCGTCACCCAAATCGGATACTCGGCGTTCGAAGGCTGCACGAGTTTGACCGGCGTCGCCATCCCCAGCGGTGTCACCGAGATTGGATACTCGGCATTCGAAAACTGCACAGGCCTGACCAGCATCAGCATCGGCGACAACGTCACGGAGATCGAATACCGAACGTTCGCTGGCTGCACGGGCCTGAACAACGTCATCATCCCTGACGGCGTCACTTCCATTAAGGACCAAGCGTTCTGGGAGTGCATGGGCCTGACCAACGTCGTCATCCCCAATAGTGTCACCTCCATCGGAGAAACGGCATTCTATGATTGCACGGGCCTGACCAGCGTCGTCATCGGCGACAGCGTCACCTCCATCAGACGCTCGACGTTCTCTGGCTGCGCGGGCCTAATCAGCGTCATCATCGGCCACGGCGTCACCGACATCGGAGGTAACGCATTCTTTCGCTGCACGAGTCTGGCCAGCGTTTCCATCCCCAACGGCGTCATTTCAATCGGAAGCCACGCGTTCTATCTCTGCGAGAGCCTGACCAGCGTCTCCCTCCCCGACAGCGTCACTTCCATCGGATACGAAGCGTTCTGGGGCTGCACGGGGCTGACCAGTGTCACCATCCCCCACAGTGTCACTGACATCGGAAACCTTGCATTCTCTCGCTGCGCGGGCCTCTTGCGGATTGAGACCGACGCCGACAACCCCAGCTATCACAGTATGGAGGGAGTGCTCTTCAACAAGACCTTGTCCATCCTCATTCAATACCCCGGCGGCAAGTTCGGAAGCTATGCGCTTCCTCATGGCATTACCTCCATTGGAAACCAAGCCTTCTCTGGCTGTCCGGGCCTGACCAGCGTCTCCATCCCGAACAGCGTCACTTCCGTCGGTATCGGCGCGTTCGCTTTTTGCGCCGGTCTTCAACAAATCGAAACCGACGCCGACAACCCCAGCTACCACAGCGTGGAGGGAGTGCTCTTCAACAAAACTGTCTCCACTCTGATCCAATACCCCGGAGGCAAGTCTGGAAGCTATGCGCTTCCCGATAGTGTTGCCTCCATTGGAAACCAGGCCTTTTCTGGCTGCGCGGGCCTGACCCACGTCTTCATCCCCGAGGGTGTCATCTCCATCGGAAGCGCGGCGTTCTCTCTCTGTGCGGGCCTAACCAGCGTCTCCATCCCCGACAGCACCACCGACATCGGAAACGAAGCGTTCTTTGGCTGCGCGAGCCTGATCAGCGTCATCATCCCCAACAACGTCAAATCCATCAGCAAGTATGCCTTTGCCTATTGCACGAGCCTGACCAATGCCTCCATCGGAGACAGCGTCACCTCCATCGGAGACTATGCGTTCCATAACTGCGCAAGCTTGAGCAGCATCACCATCTCCAACAGTGTCATCGACATCGGAGCCAATGCCTTCTCCGACTGCGCAAGCCTGGCCAGCATCCTCCTTCCTGACAGTGTCACCTCCATCGGAGGCTATGCGTTCTCTCGTTGCGCGAGCCTGACCAGCGTGATCATCCCCAATAGTGTCACCTCCATCGGAAGCGGGGCGTTCTCTCGTTGCACGGGCCTGACCAGCGTGATCATCCCCAACAGCGTCACCACCATCGCACCCGATATGTTCTCTCATTGCGCGAGCCTGACCAGCGTCACCATTCCCAACAGCGTCACTTCCATCAGGAGGGAAGCGTTCGCTTACTGCGTAAACCTGATCAGCGTGATCATTCCTAACAGCGTCACCTTTATTGAAATCGGAGCGTTCTCCTTCTGCACACGCTTGGCTGCCGTTTTCTTCGATGGCCATGCGCCGTCGATAAGTTCCTTCAGCTTCTCCGATATTCCTCCCGATTTCACCATCTATTACTTTGAGGGCAACAATGGCTTCACCTCCTCTCCATGGAACAACTATCCGACCGTGAGCCTGTCCGCGCCGCTCGCCTCGGGGGAGGAGTGGCCGACGACCTTCACGCGCCGTGGCGACGTGGTGTCACTGGTCGTGATCGGGCAGCCGGGCTGGAGCTACGAATTGCAACGGAGCGCCGACCTCCAAGCGCCGGAATGGACCTCGGTCCTGACCCTCGGCCCGCGGGCGACCGCCGGCCCGGCCACTTTGATTGACGCCGTTGCTCCCGCCTCGCAGGCTTTCTACCGCGTCATCGGCCATGCCCCCTGAACCAGAAGCTGTCTCATCTCAATTCTTCACACTCTCGCTCCAATGTTCGAGGAAGAACTTCCGCTCGCCGGAGAGCAATTGCTCTGAACGTCCGAGGAGGGGGCGCAGGGCGGTGCTCATCTGCAAGGTCACCAGCAGGAAAATCATCGTCCAGATCACCAGATAGCCGGTGCTGGTGGCGCCGAGTTGTTCGGCGCCGCGGACGAGCAGATGCAGGCCGAAACAGGCGGCGACGAGCCAGAACCCCAACGCTAGCATGCCCATGAAGCCGACGGATTCGGTGGCTTGCGTGAAGAGCCACACCACCGGCGCGAGTGCGACGAGCAGCAGGGAGATCAGGGTCAACGCGGTCAGTAGCAGGCCGCAGGCGAGGGAGAAGCGGATTTCGGCGCCTCCCAGGCAGAGGAAGATATACAAGCTTGGCAGGCAGATCAGCGCGCTGAGGAGCACGCCGACAACGATTTTGACGGGCGCGGCCCACCATTGCATGCCGCCGGAAAACCCACCGAGCAGCACGCCGAAGACCGCCAGCCCCAGCACCAGCATGAGGCCCAGCCAGCCGGCGAGGCCGCGCTTCTCGAACGCCAAGGCATGAAGGATCTGGCCCGGCCGCCGCAGCACGGTCTCGAACACGCTCAGGAAACCGGCCGGCTTTTGCATGGTTTCGAGAGTGAGCCGTTGGTCCTGAGCCCGCCACGGATTGACCGGGAGCGAGGGCGACGGCGGCGAGGGCGGGACGGATGGCGGAGGGGGCGTGGATGGATCGGGACTATTCATGGCGATAGGTGTGTGGTGACATGATGCGGTTGGTCAAAGCTCGTTGAGCCAGCCGCGGCTGAGACGCCAAACGGCTTCGTAAAAATTGCCTTGAAAAGGATTGGGCCGCAGGAATTGCACGGGCAGGTCGGGATTGCCAAAGAACGGGCGCAACGTGTAGGAAAGCTGCGCGCCGACGAAGAGATTCCCCGCCAGCCAGGCCACGAGCACCCGCCGCGCCACCGCCCGCCCGCAGGCCGCAGCCAGCGTCCCGAACAGGCGCATATTGGCCAGCACGCCGCCGCCGGCGATGACGCCGGTGTGGATCAGCAGCAACGTGCGATACCATTGCCGGCCGCCGGGGTCATTCCACTCCGGCAGCGTCAGCGTGAAAGACGCCGCGGGCAGACCGATGCCGCCGACAATGAGCGCAAACACGGCGAAGCTCCGGCCGATGGCGAACAAGGTATCGCGGAAACTCAGTCCGGCCCCCAGGATCGCGGCCAACATACCGTTCAGGAGGCCGTTGAGAAACAACGTCAGCAAAATCAGCACCGGCATCTTGATGGCCACGAAGACCGCCTGCTGCGGCGCGCGCCCGATGCCGATGGCCGCCCCATAACACGCGGTGCCCGCGATCAACAGCGTCAGCCACGCCAACACACGCGCCGCCGAAAAGTCCGACTGCGCGTCGCCCACCCGCGCCCCCTCGCCGGCCAGCAGCCATTGGGTTTCTTTGCGGAGGCGGTGGAACAGGGAAGACATCGGTCTCTCTCTTGAGACTTCGTATAACGCGACCTGTTCAGCATCCTTTTCAGCGGAACTTCACATTTTCCGGCTCCGCCGGCCAGAAACGAGCCACAGCCCCGCGGGCGGCATCCGCTGGGTGACCGGCGGCACCGATGGCGGCACGACGGCCCAGGTCACGGTAACGGTGACCGATTCCGGCGTGCTGGCCGCGTCCATGAATTGACGCGACCTTGAACGGAGACCGTTGGCGGAAAAGCGCCCCGGTCGCGTGCTGAAAAAAACTCAG
>CAZQUC010000171.1:0-8758 GCA_964596095.1 uncultured Enterobacteriaceae bacterium | reverse complement strand
CGCCACCCCCGGATCAGCGATAGAAAAGGGATTCGATCCCGGAGGAATCTTAGCCCGAGAGGGCGATCCGGACGCTTGATTCCTTTTCGCAGGGGAAAGCGTGCTGCGATCCCTTCGGGATCGAGGCGTGAGCATGAAGGGGACCGGGGGTATCGCGGCGCTCAACCCCCGGCTGCTGGGGCTGGCATGGCTTCGCCATGCCCCCAACTCAGGCGTGTTCGTCGGGAGGCTCACCCGTGCGCGTCCGGCAACCCAACCCGCGCCGCGTGGAGCAACGCCACACTTTGCGGTGAATCGCCATGCACGCAGACCGTCCGCGCGCTCAAGAGCAACGCCCGACCGCTCACGCTGGAGAATGGCCTCCCTTCCGCCAATGCCCGCACCCGCTCCGTGATGGCGACAGGATCGGTCACCAACGCGCCCGGCTGGTCGCGCGGCACGAGCGTGCCATCGTCGCGATACCCACGATCGGCAAAGGCTTCCTCCCACACGGTCAGCCCCGCGGCCCGGCCCTCGACGGCGGTCGCCCCGCCGGCCCGCGCGTAGAGACACAACCCGGGATGCTCCTGCCGCAGCACGTTGAGGAACACGGCCCGCAGCGCGGGATTGTGATCGGTGGCATGATACAACGCCCCATGCAGTTTGACGTGCCGCGCCATCACCCCTTCCGCGGCGGCAAGGGAAAGAAAAAACGCGAGTTGTTCGCGCAGCAGGCCGGCAAACGCCTCGGGCGTCAACGCCACGTCCCCACGACCGAACGCGCCGGGCAATCCAGGATGCGCCCCAGCGCGCACGTCGTGGTCGCGGGCCAATTGCAACGCGCGGCGCAGCGTGCCCTCGTCACCGGCATGACCACCGCAGGCAAGATTCGCCGACGACACCAGCGCCATCAATGCCGCGGTCTGCTCCGGCGGCTCGTGCTCGGCGAGATCGCAGTTGAGGTCGAGGCGGGAGACGGGCGCAGGCTCATCGGACATGAGAGCAGGTTTCCCGCGGTTGAGGCCCAGCGGCAAGCTCCATCAGAGAAAAGGCGCGGCTCCCGCGCGCCCTCGGTTGCAAAGAAATCCCCCGAGCTTACGTAATCACCTCATGGCGGTGCTGGGTGTCGTTTTTCTTGCCGTGGTCATGGTCCTCATCGGTGTGGGGATCGTGCTGAGCTTGGTGGCGTGCGGGTTGGCGGCGGTGCTGCTGGGGTTGGGGGTGATTTCTTCGTCGGTGGCGGTCGGCTATTGGACCAAACGCCCGGCGGCCGGATGGCGGGCCTTGTTGCTGCAAGCCGGCGCGTTGGCGGGGATTCCTGCCGGCGTGGTCTGCGCGTGGCTCGGGGTGGAATTTTTCCGCGGTTTGGAGGGGTTGGCGGTGAATGGAGTGGTGCTCGTGGCCGGCGCGCTGGGCGGTCTCGTCGCGGGAGTGCTGGTGGCATTGGGGGTGGAATTCACCACCCGCCGGTTCCATGCCTGGAGCGTGCCGCGCGTCGCCGGAGTCCTGGCCCGCCGGAACGCGCCGGGCCGGATTTCCCGTTCTGGTGAATGATTTCCGGCGGTTCGACGACGGTCGCACGCGGCCCGCCTCGCGTTCGCTTCTTGACTCACGCCGCGCCGACTGCGAAAAGTGGCCGCCGTTGCCAATCCCTCCGTTTTCCGTTCATCCACGCCATCCATACCCATCGCCCCATGAAATCCCTGCTCACCATCGCCGCCGCGCTCATGACTCTCGCCACCGCCGCGTTCGCCCAGGAGGCGCCCAAGCAAATCGTCGCCACCACGCCGGTGCCGCGCGACACGGAAAAATGGTGGGTGGATCGCCATGCGGCCAAGGTCGAATTGACCAAGCAAGGCGGACTGGACCTCGTCTTCCTCGGCGACTCCATCACCCAGGGCTGGGAAGGCGACGCAGGCAAGGTGGCGTGGGAGAAATATTTCGCGCCGCTCAAGGCGGGCAACTTCGGGTTCAGCGGCGACCGCACCGAGCATGTGCTGTGGCGGCTGGCCAATGGCGAGATCGTCGGCCTCACGCCGAAGCTCATCGTCATCATGATCGGCACCAACAACATCGGCCACAAATCCTCCACGCCAGAGCAGACCGCCGAGGGGGTGAAGGCCATCCTCACCGTGCTGAAGGAGAAGGTGCCCTCCGCGAAAATCCTCCTGCTGGGCATCTTCCCGCGCGATGAGAAACCCGAGGGCGTCTTCCGCCAGCAAGTGGCGGCCGCGACGAAGCTCTTCAAGGAAGCGGCGGATGACAAGACGGTGTTCTTCACCGACATCGGCGAAAAATTCCTCCAGGAGGACGGCACGCTCAGCAAGGAGATCATGCCCGATTTCCTCCACCTCACCGAAAAAGGTTACCAGATCTGGGCCGACGCCATCGCGCCGGAAGTGGCGGGCCTGCTCAAGAAATAACCGCCGCGTTGTCACCGCACCCCGTCGCCGCATGATCGCCAAGCGTGTGTATTACGAAGGCCACGTCCAAGGCGTGGGGTTCCGCTACACGGTGAAGAATCTGGCGCGGGGCTTCGAGGTCACCGGCACGGTGCGCAATCTGCCCGACGGCCGGGTGCAACTGGACGCCATGAGCCACGACCCGGACGAGTTGGAGGCGTTCCTGGAGGAAATCGCGGTCAACAGCCCGCTCGCCCATCACATCAAAAAGGCGAGCGTCGAGCCCCTCGCGCCGCTGACCGGTGTGAAGGGATTCGAGATCGCGTAAGCGGCAGCGGCGCTCACTGGATGGCAAAGGCAGAAGGATCGAACTGCATGCCATGGCGGCGGAGGAACCGGAGCAGCCCGAGGCTGTAGGGCCGGTTGGTATAAGCGCCCGCGGCCATGCACGCGATGTTGGTTTCCACATGCCGGTTGAAGGGCCGCATCAGCCGCGGGAAGCGGTCGTTCCATTTCATCCCGGTCTTGTAGAGCGCGAAAATCGTGCCGTGGTAGAAGTCGTCGATCAATTCCTGCCAAGCCGAGAGGAAGTCACGGAACCAGTCCACGTAAGCGCGCAATGCGGCGTCGATCGGCGCGGTCTCCGCCGGCCACGTGGCAGGGATGATCTCGCTCAATTTCTCCGCCGAAACCATCGCCATCGCCAGACCCGGCGAGAGCATCGGATCGACGAACCCGTAGGCATCGCCCGCCATCACCCAGCCGGGACCACAGCCTTGGTGGGAAATGAGTTGGTAATTCGTGTAAGTGGCGAGCGGTGAGATCCGGCGGCGGGCCGCGCAGGCGCGGGCGAGCCGGGGGGTGCGGTCGATCGCGCTGTTGAGCACCTCTTCGGCGGTGGCGCCGTAGCCGCGGGCGTCTTCCTTGTTCAGCACCACGCCCACCGAGAGGCGGCCCTCGTTGAGCGGAATGCGCCAGCCCCAGCCATGATGCAGCCGGCTGATGATGACCTGTCCCTCGGGCGTCGGCCGCTCGCAGCCCGCGAAATGCGCGACGTGGGCCACGTCTTGGCGCGGCCCTTTGTCGGCGGTGATGCCGAGCAATTTCGCCAGCAACCGCCGTCGCCCGCTGGCGTCCACGATCAGGTCCGGCGGCGCGCCGCCCCATTCGGGCACGAGCGCCAGCGACTCCGCGCCCAGCCGCACGCCCGGCGCCGCGTCCCCGACCGGCTCCACTTTTTCCAGCTTCGCCGCCGCGCGGATATATTTTACGCCGGAGGCCATGGCCGCCTCCAGCAGCAGGTCATCGAATTCTTTCCGCGGCACATTGTAGGCATATTCCGGCAGCACGCCCCGCACCGATTTGAAGGACAGCGGAAATTCCGTCTCCTCGTCGATGGTGAAGGTCACGCCCGGCTTGCGCACCCCGAAGGATTTTATTTTGTCCTCCAGCCCCAGCTTTTGGAAGGTTGTGACCATCAGTGGAATGAGCGACTCGCCCACGATGAGGTCGGGCCGTTTGCCATCGTCGAAAATGACGGGCGACGCGCCTTGTTGCGCCAGCAGGGCCGCCAGCGTCGTGCCGGCCGGCCCCGCGCCGATGATCGCGATGCGTGAGGGTCGTGTGATCATGTATTCAGTGAAAAGGCCTCTTTTCCCCCGACCGCGGCCGAGGGCGAAGCCGCGCATTCAAGTGGGACTGGCGGGGGAAGCAAGAAAAAGCTGGCCAAGTCGCGCGCCACACCGTTTTCTCTTTGTGGCAAGGGGCTCGGACATGGGACCTGAAAACAGCGCGCCGCGCCGCCCCCAGCAATCGGTTGACAACCGCCGATTCATTCCCAAAATACGCACCCCGCGAGACCCACACACCGCGCCGTTGGTCCTTGTTGGGGCGGAGGAGCCAGTCGCTCCCCGGCCGCCCATTCTCGCCAAGGGGAACCCGGCGCTTCCATATGATCCAATGTCAGTCAGATTAGCCCGCTTCGAGATGCCGAACCGTCTTCAAAAAATTGAAGAGACGGCCACGGACACCTACGCCCAGTTCATCGCCGAGCCGTTCGACGGCGGTTACGGCCACACCCTCGGCAACAGCCTCCGCCGCGTGCTCCTCAGCTCGCTGGAAGGCGCCTCGATCACCTCGGTCAAAATCAAGGGCGCGCCCCACGAATTCTGCACTCTGCCCGGCGTGGTGGAGGACGTCACCGACATCGTGCTCAATCTCAAGAAAGTCCGGTTTAAACACTTCGAGAACAAGGAGCCGCGCAAGCTGACCCTCACCGTGGACCGCGAGGGCGTCGTCACCGCCGGCGACATCCAGGAAGACACCAGCTATCAGGTGCTCAATCCCGACCAGCACATCTGCACGCTGGACCGCAAGACCAAATTTGAAATGGACATCGAAGTGCGCGTCGGCCGCGGCTTCGCCACCGGCGAGGACAACAAGCGCCACGATTCGCCCATCGGCGTCATCCCCATCGATTCCATCTTCTCGCCCGTCAATCGCGTCAAATACGCCGTCGAGAACACCCGCGTCGGCCAAAAGACCGACTACGACAAGCTCATTCTCGACATCTGGACCGACGGCCGCATCACCCCGCATGACGCGCTCACCCAGGCCAGCGCCATTCTGCGCCACCATCTCGACGTCTTCGTCAATTACGACGACAGCCAGGTCGAGTTCGACCAGGCGCCGGAGTCGCAGAACGAGGAGAACGCCGAGCTCAAGAAGCTGCTCAACATGAGCGTCAACGAGATCGAACTCTCCGTCCGCGCCGCCAACTGCCTCAACAACGCCAACATCACCAGCGTGGGCCAGCTCGCGATGAAGTCCGAGGCGGAAATGCTCAAATACCGCAACTTCGGCAAGAAGTCGCTCAACGAGATCAAGGACAAACTGCTGGAACTCGGCCTCGGCCTCGGCATGAAGTTCGATCCGTCCTTGCTCGAAGCGTCCTACAGCCGTCCGATCCTCCACAGCGATTACGACGACGAAGGCGCCGGCCTCATGGGCCTCATCGGCGGCAAACTGCGCGACTGACCCTTCTCTCCATCCGGCCCGCCGCCTGAACCCGCGGGCCGGATCTCCGACCACTCCGAACCCAGCGAATTCAGATGAGACACCAACGCAACGTCAAAAAACTCGGGCGCGACGCCGCCCACCGCCGCGCCTTGCTGGCCAATCTCGCGGTCAGCCTGATCGAGCACAAGCGCATCCGCACCACGCTCGCCAAGGCCAAGGCCGTGCGCCCTTACGTCGAGAAACTGGTCACGCTGGGCAAGCGCGGCGACCTTCATGCCCGCCGCCAGGCTGTCGGCCATCTGCACGTCCAGCAGGCCGTGCGCGAGCTCTTCGACGTCATCGCTCCCGCCGCCGCGGAACGCCAAGGCGGCTACACCCGCATCACCAAGCTCGGCCAGCGCATCAGCGACGCCGCGCCGATGGCCTTCATCGAGTGGGTGGACCAGCCGGCCCCGGTCGCCGCCACGTCCGTGGCCACCACCGCCACCGGCAGTTCGGCCGCGGCGGAATAAGAGGCTGATTTTGGTGCGAGCGCGAAAAAATCCGCTTGCACCCGCAACCGCTTCCGCCACAATGGCGGTCCTCCAAAAAAGTCACGCGGGCGTAGCTCAGGGGTAGAGCGCAACCTTGCCAAGGTTGATGTCGGGCGTTCGAATCGCCTCGCCCGCTCCACTTTTCCTCACACAGGATCGGTGGACGGAGGATTCCGGAAACAGCGGATGGATGAATGGAAAGGGCCGGTTTTACGGTAAAGGCAACCGGTCGCGTCCGCGGAGGAGTTCCCCGCGTAACCAGCAAAGGCTGAGTCTTATTCGAAGATGCCTGTGCCTGCCACCATGCCGGTGATCGTCTTGGGGGATTGCAATGTGTTCCCTCACGCGCTCCTGCCGCTCAATATCTTTGAGCCCCGCTACCGCGCGATGCTCGACACGGCGTTGCGGCATCATCGCTTCATGGGGGTGGCCACCTTGCGTGAGACGGGGGGCGATGCTTGGGATGAAAGCGATGGGAATATCGAACCGTATTCCTGCGCCGGGCTGCTGCGCGCCTGCGTGGGCCAGCCGGATGGCACCTCGCGCCTGATCCTGCAAGGCGTGCGGCGCGTCCGCATCGTGAGCTGGGAGCAACGCGAACCCTTCCGTGTGGCCCGCATCGAGCGCGTGCCTTCGGTCATCGCCGATGCCGGGCACGCGGGCATCCTCGCCCGCCGGGTTTACGATTGTGTCCGCTCCACCTTGCCGGAAGACACCCCGTTCCGCCGGCAGTTCGACCGGCAGTTCGGTGAGCTGCACGACCCGTGCCTGCTCGCCGACGTCATCGGTTACAATTTCCTCTCCTGCGCGCGCCTGCGGCAGCCCTTGCTCGGGCTTTCTTCGGTGGAGGAGCGGCTGGAGTATCTGCTCGATCACTTGGCGAAACCGTAGCGTCCGCGCCGCCGCGCCGCGCATGGAATGCCCGAGCCTCCGGCAAGGCGGGCGCCTGCTTGACGACGCGTGCGTCGGCCCGCCAAAGTGCCGCGCCTTCCGCTCCATTCCACCATGACCACACGCCGTTCCTTTCTGCAAACCAGCGCGCTCGCCGGGCTGGCCTCGCCCTTGATCCTGCCCGCCTCCGTCCGCGCCCAATCACCCAATGGCAAAGTTTCCCACGCCGCCATCGGCTGCTCCCACCAGGCGTGGTCCGACCTGCAACGCCTGGCCTCCGGCGGCAAGATCAACGTGACCGCGCTGTGCGACGTGGATACCGCGGTGGCGGAAGAGGCGCGCGCCGCGTTTCCGGACGCGCGGTTTTACCAGGATTGGCGGGAGCTGCTGACCAAGGAGGAAGGCAAGATCGACTCGGTGAATGTCTCGGTGCCCGACCACCTGCACGCCTCCATTTCTCTCGCCGCTCTGGAGAAAGGGCTGCACGTCTATTGCCAGAAGCCGCTGACCCACACCATCGCGGAAGCGCGCGCCTTGGTGGCGGCCGCGGCGGCAAAACCGCATCTCGTCACGCAAACGGGCAACCAGATTCAATCGGAATACGAATACCGCGCGGCGGTCGAGTTGTTGCGCGGCGGCGTGATCGGCAAAGTGAAGGAAGTCCACGCTTGGGTGACCTCGACCTTTCCGCAACGCGGCCGCCCCGAAGGCGCGGATGAGATTCCCACCACCCTGGCCTGGGACCAATGGCTCGGCCCCGCGCCGGCCCGGCCTTACAAGAAAGACATTTATCATCGCTTCAACTGGCGCGGGTGGCAGGACTTCGGCGGCGGCCCGTTGGCGGATTTTTGCTGCCACATCCTCGACACGCCCTACAAGGCGCTCGACCTGCGCCCGCCTGTCTCCGCGACGGCCACGGTGCCCGCGGAGTGGTCGGACAACGACACTTTTCGCAAGGAAAACTGGCCGGACTGGGCCACCTACCGGTTCGAATTCGCGGCCACGTCGCTCACCACCGGCACGCTGCCCGTCTTTTGGTATGATGGCGGCAAACATCCCGACGAGGCGCTCTTCCAAGGCGCCAGGCGGCCTGGCAGCGGCGCGCTCTTCATCGGCGAGGAAGGTTCGCTGGTGCTGCCGCACTACGCCACCCCGCGCGTCCTCGGCAAAAAAGTCACGCTGCCGAAACTCGAGCCGCGCAACCATTACCAGCATTATCTGGAGGCGATCCTCAGCGGCGGCACGATCAAGACCACCTCGCCGTTCAGCTACGGCGCGGCCCTCACCGAAGCGGGCCTGGTCGGCCTCATCGCCGCGCGTTTCCCCGGCCAGACCCTGCAATGGGACGAGAAAGAGGCGAAGTTCACCAACCACGACGCCGCCAACGCCCACGTGAACCCGCCTTACCGCGAAGGCTGGAAGGTCAAGGGATTGGCGTGAGAATCATAGGCCGGCAGAAGTGCCGCGTGCGCTACTTGGTCCGTTGCGGGGGTGATTTCCCATCGCTCCTGTTTTTGGAATCAGCCGAGCAGCCAAGGGCGGCCTTGACGAACTCCCGGGTGGCTTTGGAAGAGTCGTCCTTACGGCAAGCGATACCAAAGGAAAATGACGCTTTGGTGGCTCCCTGAAGAACCCGGATGGCCAGCCGGGCTCCAGCGAGGTTTTCAAATCCCTCCTGCACCAGCGCCAGGCCGGAGCCGGATTCAATCGCGGCGATGAGACTGGTGGAGCTGTCATATTCCGCGTGAATCCGGGGAAACGTCGCGCCCTTGAAAACCTGTCCGAGCCAGGTGTAATATTCCGGATAGTCGGCGCGGCTGTAGGCCATCAATGGTTCGTCCGCCAAGGCCTCCACATGTGGTTCCGCCCCGCTGGCCAGAGGATGGGAGAGCGGCATCGCCACGCAGGGGCGGTAGCGCACGATTTCGTTGAACA
>CAZQUC010000170.1:0-8865 GCA_964596095.1 uncultured Enterobacteriaceae bacterium | reverse complement strand
CGCGCCTGGATGTCCGGCTGCATGGAGTCCCACAGGCGGCGCAGGCTGGCGGGGACTTCGGCCTTGGCGGCGGCAAGTTCGGCGGCGTCGAGCGTGGCTCCCGGCGCGGGGAGGCGGCTGCCGAAGAAATAGAACTTCACTTTCGGCTCGGTGCCGGAGGGGCGGACGGCGAAGCGGCGGCTGTCGGCGAGATCGACGAAGAGCAGCGCTTCCTTGGGCACGAGATCGCCTTCTTCATCGTAGATGTCTTCCAGGCCGTAATGCCGCAGGCCGGTGACGGGCGTGCCGTCGAGTTCACGCGGCGGATGGGTGGCATAGCTGGCGACGAGACGCTGGATTTGCGCGGCTCCCTCCGCGCCTTCGAGTTTCAGGTCGGCGGAAATTTCCGTGAAGTAACCGTATTTGGCGTAAACCTCGTCGAGCACTTGATACACCGTCTTGCCCTGGCTGGCGGCATAAGCGGCGATCTCGACAAACATCAGCACGGCCATGTTGCCGTCCTTGTCGCGCACGAAGTCGGCGCCGAGATAGCCGTAGCTTTCCTCGCCGCCGAAGACGTAAAACCGCCCGTGGTCGAGATGTAGCGCGCGCGCGGCCTCGACGCCGAGCGCGCGGTAGCCGGCCTGCTCTTCAGCGGGCAGCAGGCGCTCGTATTTCAGTTGCTTGGCGCCGATCCATTTGAAGCCGGTGAGCGTGTTGGTCACGGGCAGGCCGTGGCTGCGCGCGATGGCGGATTGCAGTTCGCTGGTGACGTAGGTCTTCACCAGCACGGCGTGCTCTTTGTTGGCGTCGTTGAGCACGCCGAGCTTGAAGAAGGTCGTCACGCGATACCACGCCATGAGCGCGCCGGTCTGGTTGCCGGTCAACAATTCGAGGGCGCCGTCGGGCGTGCGCACCGCCACGCCCATGCGGTCGCAATCGGGATCGGTGCCGATGACGAGATCGGCCTGCTCTTTTTCCGCGAGATCGCACGCCATCTGGAGCGCGGAGGCGACTTCGGGATTGGGCGAGACGACGGTGGGGAAATTGCCATCCGGCACGTCCTGCTCCGGCACGGTGAGGAGCTGCACGCCGAGCTGCCGCAGCAGGCCAGGCACATGCACGCCGCCGGTGCCGTGGATGGCAGTATAGACGACCTTGAGCGAGCGCGCCGAGCGCAACAACTCCGGCTGGAGGATCACGTCCTTAAGCCGCGTGGTGTAGGCTTCGTCGATCTCGGGACCGAGGATGGTCAGCTCGCCCTGCTCGGTCTCGTCGAGCGGCGCGGCGGTCGGCGGCTGGGCGTTGATGGTCTCGCTGAGCGCGCTGGCGCCGGGATCGACGATGCCCGCGCCGTCGGCGAAATAAACCTTGTAACCGTTGTCATGCGGCGGGTTGTGGCTGGCAGTGTGCATGACGCCGCCGTCGGCATCGAGATAGCGGATGGCGAAGCTCAGCTCGGGCGTGGGCCGGTGGCTGTCGAAGAGAAAGGCGTCCGCGCCGTGCTCGACGGCGAGACGCGCGCAGCGCTCGGCGAAGTCACGCGAGAAATGGCGCGTGTCGTGGGAGAAGACCAGCCGCGGCCGGCGCGTCTCGCCCAGGGCGGCGAGCTGGTTTTTCAAATAGGCGACGAAGCCGCGCGTGGCGAGTTCGGCGACGCGGTAGTTCATCGTGTTGGTGCCGACGCAGGGGAATTCCGGCCGGCCGTTGGCGAGGGGCGTGCCCGTCTCCGCGGCGGTCACGATTTTGCCGATGGTGCGGCCGCGCAGCCCGCTGGTGCCGAAGCTGAGTTTCTTGAAAAACCGGTCGTTGAGTTCCGTCCACTGCCCGCCCTCGGCGAGTTCGCGCACGCTGGCGAATTCCAGCTCGCCGGGGCTGCCGGCGAGCAGTTCGAGCAGGTTGGCATGGCTGGAAGCGAGCAGCTCGCCGCGGGCGGCGGCGGCGGCGAGAATGGCGGTCAAGTTCTCCATGCCCCACGCATAGCGGAAGGCGCGCGCCCGGCAACCGGGGAGAATGGTTGTGCCAGGGCCATCCCGCCCGTCGCGCGGAAGCGTTCACGCGACCTGAGCAGCGGCGCGGGACACGGCTTTTTTCCGGGCGCGCACCCAGAGCACTTTGGCACCGGAGCCGGCGGTCTTCCGCTCCACGCACTCGAAGATGTCCTCCTGCGCTTTCACAAGATCGCTGAGTTTCTTGAAGCCATACCGCCTCACATCGAAATCGGGCTGCAAATTCAGCAAATAACTTCCGAATATGCCCAGCTTGGCCCATCCATCGTCATCCACCACTTGTTCCAAAATCCCGAGCATGAAGCCTCGCGGGAAAGCCGGCGGCGGGGTTTCCATGGCCAGTGCCGGCGCCGATTTTGCCGCTGGTTTCGCGGCAGGCTTCGCTGCGGGTTTCGCCGCCGGTTTGGGTTTGGCCGCAGGCGCGGCGCCGTTGACCGCAACCGGCCGCAACACTTCGGTGAAAATGAATTTGTGGCAGGCGTTGCGGAACGCCTCGGGTGTTTTTTTCTGCCCGAAACCCAGAACCGTCAATCCTTCCTCCCGGATGCGCAACGCGAGGCCGGTAAAGTCGCTGTCGCTGGAGACGAGGCAGAATCCGTCAAATCTCCTGGTGTAGAGAAGATCCATGGTATCAATAATGAGCGCGCTGTCCGTGGCATTCTTGCCCGTGGTGTAAGCGAATTGTTGCACCGGTTTGATGGCATGTTTGTGCAAAACCGCTTTCCATTGCGTGCTATGAGGAGAGGTGAAGTCTCCATAGATTCTTTTCACCGTGGCCTCGCCGTATTGCGCGATTTCCGCCAACAATTCCTCAATGAGAGAGGCATGGGCATTATCCGCATCAATCAGGACAGCCAGCCTGAGCGTCGATTCCACGGCCTCCGTTTTGGATGCGAGTTGGAGGTTTGCCATTTGTGGATCCGCCATGATGGAAATACTCGGGTTTCAGTGTCGGATGGGGCTGGCCCAGAGGTGGGTTGAGAACACGAGGTGCTTCATGTATCCATATATTCCATAAAAACAATAATAATCAACCAAAAAGTTGCCGTTGCGAACGGCGTTTCGCTCAAGCGCCCGCAAAAGGCGACGATGAATGCCCGGTGTTGTCGGGGCGGAGGGTGACGGCCAGCCGATTTCCCTGATGCCCTTATCGGCCGATCAAGAAATCACTCCACGGGAATGGCCCGCGGGATCCGCTCCGGCGCGGATTGGCGGCCCGAGGTTTTCAGCACGGGCGGCGGGGCCGGGGTTGGGGTGGAAGAAGGGGAGGAGGAGACCACCGCTGGCGCGGGTTTGCGGGCGGGGAGAGGGGGCTCGCGTCGCGGCTCGGAGCGGGGGCGCGGGGTGGTGGCTGCGGTTCGTTCGCGGAACGGCGGGGTGTCGCGTCCGGCCAGCGGCGTCGCGCCGGCAGAGGGCGCGGGGGAGCGGCGGGTGTAGTGCATGGCGCCGCTTTCGTAGGCTTCCAGCCAGAGACCGGTCAAGGTCGCGGCGACTCCTCCGACGGCGGCGGCTCCGGTCAGCGCGGGGCCGAGGCGGGCGCGGGCGCCCCAAACGAGAGTGGCCACGGCCAAGCCGGAGAGGGTGAAAAACACCCAGCGAGTTTCCATCCGCATCGTGGTCAGACGCGGGGAGGGATCGCCCTGCGGGTTGGTTTTTTGCGTGGCCTCCCGGCGCATGTCGAGATAGGGCACGACCAGCAGGCCGGTGGCTGCCAGCGCCACCAAGGCGGTGGTTTTGAGCCGGGAATCTTTCCAGAAGAGCGCGAGCACGAACAGGATCGTGCCGAGGCCGCATCCCCAGATGAACACAGGGCGCAGCACTTCCTCCAAGAAATAGTCCTGCCGCAACTGGAACCAGAGTTCGCGGCTTTCCACAGAAAAGGTTTTGGCCAGAAGAAGCGTCATGAGGAAGTGAGGCAGTGGTTGCAAGTTCGGGAGCCGCCGGGCGGGTCCGGGCCGTGAGGGCGCGCCGGTCGCACACCGGAAGCCGGGGGCACTTTATTTTGGGCAGGTTGCATTTTAGCTTGCCTTAATTATTATAACAACCGATATTCTCTGGGAAATGTGATTTTTCCACACCATGCGATTTTTGAATTTTCACACGATGGTTTTCGCCGCGCTCGCGATGGCCGGAGTTTCCTGCAACAGCACCAAGAACCAGGCCGGTTTGGGTGACGGGTCCAACCCCTATGATCTCGCGGACAACGGGGGTTACACCTCCGGCGGGTTCTACGGAAGCGACACGCCCTCAACCTACAACGCCAACACCTACGCGCAGTCCCGGTATCCCTCGGAAGGGGAGAGTCTGGGCGCCTATGATGCCTCGGCTGGCGTGGTGGGCACGGAGCAGGCGCACGTCATTCCCTTCACCGAGTCTCATGGGGCCGGTCCGGCGCCTGTGAAGGTCGCGGCGGCCGCGCCCAAGAAACCGGTCGCGAAACCGAGCCCGGCCGTTCCGGCCCGGAAGCCCGTTGTCGCCTCCGCGCCGAAGAAGCCCGCGCCTACGAAAAAGGTCGTGGCGACGACGAAACCACAACCGGCCGCCAAGAAACCGCCGGTGGTCGCCGCGGCGAAAAAGCCGGCCACCCAAAACACGACCAAGACACAACCGGTGGCAGGCGCCAAGAAAGGCGCGGCGGTCAAGACCGTTTACCAGCCGCCGAAGAAGAGCGGCTCCTCCAAGCCCGTCGTGGTGCGCCGGCTCCACACCGTCAAGCCGGGGGACAATCTCACCAAGCTCTCCTCCCGTTACGGCGTCAATGTCGCGACGCTGAAAAACCGCAACAAGCTGACCTCGGACCGGATCATCGTCGGGCAGCGGTTGCAGATCGATTGAGGCCGAGCGCCGCCGCTGTCGTCCCCAAAGTTTCCATCCCGGCCATTGCGCGGAGGGCGAGGCCGTCTTTGCTGTCCGCTTTGCCGATGGCCCGCACCCGCTCTTCTCATTCCCCGGCGTCCCAGGGAACGCCACGAACCGCCTCTTGGTTTGCCAGAGGGCGGGAATGGTTGCGCACGTGCCCGGGGCTGGGCTGGCTGGCGCTGGGATTGGCGTTGGCGGGGATGTGGCTCTTCACCCGGCAGGTGCAGCAAACGTCCGGCGGGGGGATCGACCTGTGGCGAGGCCTCACGGCCTTCATGGAGCCGCCGGCCACTCCGGCCGAGGTGGCGGACACCGGCGCGGAAGCGGCGCGCGAGCGGCTGCATGACGCGCGCCACCGCTGGCTCGGCGGGTCGCTCTTGATTCTGACGCCCGCCCTGCTGCTCGGCCTGTTGCGCCTGCGCGGGGCGTGGAAGGCGCTGCCGTGGGGCGTGGCGTGTCTGTGGGCGTATGGGTGGTGGCTGGAAGCGGACGTCCATGCCTATCGCCTGGGCGCGGTGGTGAGCCCGCTGGGGGAAGTGCCGTCGCCGGAGGCTTATTACGGGAAGCTGGCGGTGATGCTGTTGGCCTTTCTCGCGCCGGTCGCGGCGGCCTGGTTCTATCTGCGCTCCACGCTGTTGGACCGACATCTGGTGCGGTCCTTTCTCACGCCCTTCTGCCTCTGCTTCTTCGGGCTGCTGGTGCTCTTCATGTTTTTCGATTTTTACGACAATGGGAAGGATCTGCTGGAGGGGAAATTCGGCCCGCGCGAGATCGGGCTCTATTACTTGGTGCAGGTGCCGAAGTTCGCGGTGGAGATCATCGACATCTCGCTGTTGCTGGCGGTGTTGTATGCACTGAGCGCCCTTTCGCGGCACAATGAGATCATCTCCATGATCGGCGCGGGCCGCAGCGTGCCGAGGATTTTGCTGCCGATCCTGGCCGCGGGATTTTTCGCGTCGGTGCTGGCGTTGGCCTTCAATTACCAATGGGCGCCGGAGGCGGATCGCAAGAAATCCGAGATGCTCAAGCTCGCCGACGACCAGGCGGAGGGGCGCAAGCTCAAGAGCAAGCGCACCAATGCGAAGCGCGTCGCCTATATCAACCGCCAGGCGCAACGGCTGTGGTATCTCCAGGAGGTGCCGATCGACCTCAGCGACAAGAACCGCATCGAAGGCGTGGAGATCCACGAGCTGGAGGACCGCCGCCTGCGCCGCTCGATTTATGCGGAGGAGGCGCTGTGGGTGGGCGGCGAGTCGCCGAAATGGATCTTTCTCAAAAAGGTCAAGATCATCCATCACGCGAAGAAAGCCGAGGAGACGGTGACGGAGCACGTGTCGCTTCTCGAGGAAACGGACTGGACCGAAACGCCGTGGCAGTTGTTGAGCGAAAGCGCGAAGCTGCCGGCGGAATACCTCAGCGTGCCGCAATTGACCAGCTACCTGAAGACCAACCACGACGCCTCCCCGGCGCGGCTGGCCGGCTACCGCACGTGGTGGCACGACCGGCTGGCGCGGCCGCTGCGTTCGTTCGTGGTGGTGTTATTCGCCGCGCCGCTGGGCATCGTTTTTTCCCGGCGGGGTTTGATGGGCAGTGTGGCCGGCACCATTTTGCTGTATTTCGCGATGTATTTCCTCACCACTTTCGTCATCCGCATGGGTGAAACGTCGCTGTTGCCGCCGGTCGCCGCGGCGTGGACGATCAACCTCGCCTTCGGTTTCGTCGGGGTGCTCCTGCTATGGCAGCGCGCGACCAACGCCGACCCGGGACGGTGGTGGCATTGGGTAAAAACGCGGCTCTTCCGCCGCCCGGCCGCCGCCGCGTCTCCCTCGACAGCTTTATGAACCACGATTGGAAAATCAAGGCCCGCGCCCACGTCTGCGTGGTGACGGGAGAACCGTTCCGCGAGGAGGAACCGTTTTTCACCGCGCTGTTCGAGGATGACAGCGAGGAGGGCTTCACCCGCCGGGATTACTCGGTGGCCGCCTGGGAGCGCGAGCGCGGCACGCTCCAGCCGTTTTCCTATTGGCGCACGGTTTATGAGGCCCCGAAGGCCGACCCCGGCAAGAAAGAGGTCGTGGAAAAAGAGAGCGCCGAGAGCCTGTTGCGGCGGTTGATCGAGGAGGACGCTCCCGGCACCGAGAACGCGCGGTTCATTCTCGCGCTGATGCTGGAGCGCAAGAAGACGCTCAAGGAAACCGACACCCGCAGCCTCGGCGAATCGATGCTCCGCATTTACGAGCACCGCTCCGGCGATGTCTTCATCATCCGCGATCCCATGTTGCGGTTGGATGAAATCGATCCCTTGCAGGCGGAGGTGGCCGCGTTGTTGGGCGCGAAAGAAACGGGCGCATCACCCGAGAACGCCGCCGCCGGTCCCGCCACAGAACCGGCCGCGACCCCCGAGGCGCCGAACGCGGAAACGCCGGAATCCTCACCCAAGCCCGTGGCTTCCTGACCCGATCCCCATGAGCGGACTCTTTTTCACCTTTGAAGGCTCCGAAGGCTGCGGCAAAAGCACGCAGATCGCCTTGTTGCGCGAGCAACTGGAAGCCGCCGGCGAGCGCGTGCTGCTCGTGCGCGAGCCGGGTGGCACGGCATTGGGCGAGGCCGTGCGGGCGCTCCTGCTCGCGCCGCCGGGCGACGGTCCGCCGCTGAGCGCGGCCAGCGAGCTGTTGCTCTTCGCCGCCAGCCGCGCCCAATTGGTCCGCGAAAAAATCGCGCCCACGCTGGAGCAGGGGATTCACGTCATCGCGGATCGCTTTCTGGACTCGACCACGGTCTATCAAGGGTTCGGCCGCGGCCTCGACCTCATCGCCGTCAGCCAGATCAATGCCTTCGCCGTCGGGAACACGCGGCCCGATCTCACCTTCCTCCTCGACATGGATGCCGCCGAGGCCCATGCCCGCGCGCTCGGCCGCTCGCAAGGACAACTCGACCGCATGGAGTCGGAGCCGATGGCGTTTTACGAAAAAATCCGCGAAGGTTACCAATTGCTCGCGAAGGAGGACAAACACCGCTTCCGCGTGCTGGACGCCACCCTGCCGCCCGCAGAGATCGCCACGCTCGTGTGGGAAGACGTCCGCTCACGCCTCGCCGCCCGACATTGATTCATGGCCTATCCACCCGCCACCGCCCTCGCCTATCTCGACCAGGCCCGCCGCCACGGCCGGCTGGCGCACGCGTATCTCGTGACCGGCCTGGACCCGGCAGGCCGCCGCAAGTTCGCCACCGCGCTGGCCGCGAGCCTCAATCCCGGCGCGGGGCGGACCTTGGAAGACATGGCCGCCTCGCAGGTGCATGTGGTCGAGCCGCAATCGAAGAGCCGCCGCATCGTCGTCGGGCAAATCCGCGACCTGGAGCACGTGCTGCACCAGCGCGCGCCGACCGGCCGCTACAAGATCGGCGTGCTCGTCGAGGCCGACCGGCTGAACGATCAGGCGACCAACGCCTTTCTGAAAACGCTGGAGGAGCCGCCGCCCGGCTCACTGTTGCTCTTGCTGACCGGCTCGCCCTCACGCCTGCTCGACACGGTCTTGTCGCGCTGCCTGCGCGTGACGCTCTCCCAGCCCGAAGCTGCCGCCGCGCCGCTGGCCTCGGAGACCGAGCAACAACTCGCGCAGGCGCTGGCCGAGCATTTTTCCCGGCCGCTCACCCCTTCCCGCGCCCTTCACCTCGCGCATACCTACACGTCGTTGCTGGCGGCGCTCAAAGACAGCTTCGCCAAAGAAGGGGACAAAGAACAGAAAGCCGAGGCCGCCCATTACAACAAGACCACGGGCGCGACCGCGTGGCTGAAGGACCGCGAGGATTATTTCGCGGCATTGGTGCAGGCGCGTTATCTGGAGGCCCGGCAGCGGTTGCTCGGCCTCATCGTGCTTTTCCTGGCCGATCTCGTTCGCCACCAGGCCGGTCATCCGCGGCTGGCCTTTCCGCAATTCACCACCGTCATCGAACAGGCCGCGACGCGCCAGGCGCCGGAGGACTGGTTGCAACGGATGCGCGCCTTGGAGGACTTGCA
>CAZQUC010000169.1:0-8943 GCA_964596095.1 uncultured Enterobacteriaceae bacterium | reverse complement strand
CAAGGAAACTACCGCGGGCGGATCACGTCCTGCGCGTAAATCTTGCGCCGGCCCCGATCCATCACCTTCGCTGCCCGGCGGCGGGAGAGCCGGAATTGCCGGCCTTCGTTCCAATGGGAAATGCCGGCGATGGCAATGAGAATGAATATAATAACGGCAATTCCAATGGTTAAATGAGCGGCGCTCAATTTATCGGTATCCAGCGACACCGTGGGAGAGTTGGAAGGGGCTTGGGAGAGGATGTATGTGGTCTGAGACATAGGTTTTTGGGAAAGGGGAAAAACCAATTTGGATGTGGGTGGGACAGAGTGATGGATGAACTTTCGGAAAGCGCCATCGGTTTCATTGTTGCGTCACCCCCTCCGTCGGTCAAAACGGCGGTATGCTGTGACGAAATCAGTTTAATCCCGATCTCATGCAGACCAAGACAAAACTTCTCCCATCAACGCCTCTGCCTTCCGATACAAGCATGCGCCATACCAACCATGGCGGATCAGGTTTTCCCTTTGGGGGGAAATTCCACCACCACGACCCGGCGCCTCACTTCTCCGCTTTCGGATCAAGGGCGTCGCGCAGGCCGTCGCCGAGGAAATTGAAGGAAAACAGGGTGATGGAAAAAAACACGGCGGGAAAGATCAGCATCCAGGGCCAGGTTTCCATGTTATCCGCGCCGTCCTTGATGAGCGAGCCCCAGCTCGCGAAGGGCGGCTGCACGCCGAGGCCGAGGAAGCTCAGCACTGCCTCGGTGAGCATGACGGCGGGGATGGTCAGCGTGCTATAGACGATGACGGGGCCGAGGCAGTTCGGCACGAGATGCTTGAAGATGATGCCCGTGCGCGGCACGCCGAGCGCCTGCGCGGCGGAGACGAAATCCTGCTGGCGCAGCGTCATGACCTGGGCGCGCACGACGCGGGCCATGGTCAGCCATTCGATGGCGCCGATGACCATGAAGAGGACGATCAATTTCGCCTGCCCCTCGCCGCCGAGTTTGTTGATGAGCCAGGCGACGTTCGGCTCCTTGAAAACCGGCTCCAGCACCACGATGAGGATGATGACCAGCACCATGAAGGGCAGCGCGTAGAGGATCTCCACGAAGCGCATCATCGCGGTGTCCGTCTTGCCGCCGACGTAGCCGGAGATCGCCCCGTAGGCGACGCCGATGAGCAGCGAGACGAGGGTGGCGGTGAGGCCGACGGCCAAAGAAACTCGGCCGCCGACGAGGATACGGGTCAGCAGGTCGCGCCCGAGCTGGTCGGTGCCGAGCAGATGCCCGCCGCCGGGACCGCGCGCGCCGTAGTCCAAGCGCTGGGTGTCGATTTCATGCCCGGTGAAAAACGGCCCGAGGAGGCAGGCGAGGGCGATGAGCAGGAGCAGGCCGCCGCAGGCGAGCGCGAGCCGGTTCCGGCGCAGACGCCGCCAGGCTTCGCGCCAGGGAGAATGGGGAGCGGTGTCGGCGTGGGCATTCATGCGGCGAGACGGAGACGCGGGTTCATCCAGGCTTGGAGCAGATCGACGACCAGGTTCGCGCCGATGAGCATGGTGGCGTAAAAAACGGTCACGCCCAGCAGCAGCCAGTAGTCGCGATTGACCGCGGCGGCGACGAAGTGCTGGCCCAAGCCTGGCACCTGGAAAATATTCTCCACCACGAAGGAGCCGCTGACGAGGCCGGCCAGCGCGGGGCCGAGATAGGCCACCACCGGCGTCAGCCCGGTTTTCAGCGAATGCCGCAGCACCACACCCGAAGGCGACACGCCCTTGGCGCGGGCCGTGCGGATGAAATCCTTGGTCAACACCTCCAGCATCCCGGCCCGTGTCATCCGCGCGATGTAGGCCGAATAGTAAATGCCCAGCGTGGCGGAGGGCAGCACCCAGTCGCTCACGCCATACCAGCCGGCGACATTGAACCACCCCAGCTTGAGCCCCAGCCCCAGTGCCAGCAGCGGCCCCATGACGAAGGTCGGCAGGCAGATGCCGAGCATGGAGAACGACATCGGCAGGTAATCCCAAGCGGAGTTCTTTTTCAGCGCCGCCACCACGCCGACGGGCAGGCCGATCAGCAGGGCGATCGTCAGCGCGGTCAAGCCCAGTTGCAGGGAAATCGGGACCGCGCCGCCGATGATCTCCGACACCGTCCAGCCCTCGTATTTCATCGTCACCCCGAGGTCGCCGGTCAGCGCTTTTTTGAGATAAGCGCCGTATTGGGCGAGTTGCGGACGGTCGAAGCCGTAAGCGGCCTTGAGTTGCTCCAGAATGTGCTCCGCCACCGCGCGCTCATTCTGGAAAGCATTGCCCGGCGCGTTGCGCACGAGGAAAAACGTGACGGTGATGATCACGAACAAGGTCGCGATCGACTGCCACAAACGGTTGAACAAAAAACGGAGCATCACCGCAAGGCGCCGGCAGCGGATGACATGCCAAAACGCCCGCCATCCCTCCCGGCCGCCCTTGGCTCTGCCCGGAAAACCGTCCGGCGTCAAGCCGCGTTTCACGCGGTTTTTCCGGAGTGCGGACGGCTTGCCTCCGCTCTGGGGCGCGAGGGGCTTGCCCCTCGGGGCGGGGGAGATCGAGCCGTCATCGTCAGGGCGCTCCCTCCGCTGCCGACTCACCGGCAAGCCGGTGAGTCGGAAAGCGGAGGCAAGCCTCCGCACTCCAGAGCGCCGGTCGCGCTAAAACCGCAACCGCAGCGCGACGGAGCCGAAATTCGCTCCGGAGTCCTGCTCCCGATATTCCTCGGTGCGCCACGTGTGGACGTAGTTGAATTCCGCCGCCTTGTAGCGGATGCCGAAGCCGCACCCCACTTCCCCGACGAAGGGCACGCGCGTGTTGCCCGTGTCGAAATGGCGGAAGAGCGGGCCGTCGAGCGTGGCATCATGGGCGATGGCCGAGCCACCCGCGCCGAAGAGCGCATACACCGACCAGTCGCCGGCGGCTCCCCCATCCGAGCCGAAATAGCGGTGCGAGTAGGCGGTGGACGAGAGCCGCGGATCGGAAAAATCCCGCGGCAGGTTGAAGCCGACGCGCGTGAAGAGACCCGCATGGGCGTTGGTCTGGAACGATCCCAGGCGCACGCCCCACTGCGTGTAGCCATCCCCCTGCAGCGGCCCCAGCCGCCATTCCAGAAAGCCCGCGCGCCGCTTTTGGGCAAAGCTCACGTCAAAGGTGATTTCATTGGGAATCTGGTCATCCCAGCCGTTGAATTTCTCGATGCCGCGGAGGTCGTGGATGAAGTCCTGCGAGTTTTCCGCCAGCGAATGGCGGCCCGTGGTGCCGATGGTGTATTCCAACGAATTCACGATGTCCGCGTCGCGCACGTGCAGCGAGAATCCGAAGCCGAGCCAGCCCGCGTAACGCCGCTCGCCCACCGGCTGACGGGAAGAGGCGAAGTCATCCGGCGTAAAGATGAGCTGGGTGACGGCGAAGCCGTAATTGTAACGGATCGCCTCCGGATCCTTGAATCCGGTGATAGCGCGAAACACCCGGAAGCTGTCCGGATCGCCGGAGAAGGACCGCAGCCATCGCTGCGCGGAACTCAGTTCGGCGATGTCGCGGTCGCCGGAGATCCACGACATCCGCACGCCGTTGGTGTAATCCTTGTCGCGGCCGCCGAACAAATCGTTGTCGAAGTAAATCGTGAGATTGCCCGGATTCGGTTCGGACGGCGGAGCCAAGGCCGGCTCCGCCCGGACCGGCGTCATCAGCGAGAGCAAGGGGATGGAGCAAGCCAGGAGGCGGAGGGCGAATGAGTTCATACGTCGAAATTGAGGGGGTAACATCATAACCTTACCCTGATGAAAACGCGGCCGCTCCGTCATCGGATGCCGCCGACCGCACGGCCGCGAGTCGATTTCGTTGATCGAAGCGACTACTCCCGCACGACGAGACAACGGTAATAACGCCGGGAGGGTTCAGCTTCTCCTCCGGGCCGGACCTCACGCAAACGCACCTCGCGCCAAGCGCCGGCTCCGGTTTCCGTCACGATGTGGCCCTCGTGCAACGCGGCGAACGGCGCGCCGGCGGAGGCGCGGGCGAGGTCGGTCCAGGTTTCCAGATCGTCGCTGGCTTGCAGCGTAAGCGTGAGGTCCGCGAGGGCTGCCACGCGTCCGAAGCGCAAGGCGGCGCCCTCTTCATCGAAAGAAAGGAGCGGCTCGAAAGGCGCGGAGGCCGCCTGGGGATCGGCGCCGGTGGCGTATTCGAGCAAGTTGGGCACGCCGTCTCCATCGGGGTCGGCGAGCGGGCCAGCGATGGTGGGATCGTTCGCCGCGTCACCGAAGCGCGCATGTTGCCAATCGGCGAACGTCAGAGCCGCCACGGGCAGGGCGGCCAGGCGCAGGTCGAACCCGAGATCGCTGCTGGTGGTAGCGGCTTGGTGGACTTGCGCGGCCAGCACATTGAGGCCGTCCTGCAAGGTGAGCGCGGGGACGAAGCGCGTCACCCACGCGGTTTCGTCCTCCCCGCCGATGGCGGCGGTGGCCCATTGCGAAGAGGAAACCGGCCCGGTGGGGAGATTGTCGCGCGCGATTTCCACGCCGTTGAGGAACAACACCACGCCGTCGTCGCGTTGGAAATCGAGCCGCAGCGCGGCCACCGCTTCCGCATCCGCCACTGTGAAGGTGTGGCGGAACCACGTGACGGGATGACGGCTATCCGCGGAGCCGCCCTGCACCGTGGTGGCTTCGCCATCGCCACCGTAGCCGAAGCGCGCGCGACCTTCCGCCCACGTGGTGTCGTCAAAGGCCGCCGTTTTCCATTCCGCCGCCGGAGCCGTGCCGGTATCCAGATAACGCCATGCGGAGCCGGCCGGGATGAGGAAATCGTCCGCGGTAAAGAAGGTCAGGATGTCGGCCATGTAATCGCGCCGGAGCGAGGCGTCCGTGAGGGTCTCGAACGGAAAGCCGAAATACACCACGCGTCCCCCGCCGGCCGCGCCGTCGTATTGCACCGCCGCGCCGCGCGTGGTGACGGAGCCGTATATCAATGCACGGCTCACCCCCTCTCCCGCGGGCGTCAGCACGTCGGGTGTGCCGGCGCGGTAGATGCCGCCGGATCCATTGTCGATCGTGGCGGTGCCGGCCCGCGCGGCGAAAATCCCGCCGGCAGCAGGCCGCACGGTGAATTGCGCCGAGTTGCCCGCCGCATCGTTGGCGAGAGTGGCCTGGAGTTGGTCGCTCAAAAACGCGCGGTCGGCCGCCGACGGACCGGCAGCCCGACCCAAATCCCACGCGATGTCGGAGCCGGACGCGAAGAGATGCCCGCTGCCGGCGCGGAAGGCGGTGAGGCGGTTTTGCTCCGCGGTGGCGAAGGTGCCGTCCTCAGCCGATTGCCGGCCCGCCGCCCATACGACGATTTGGTATTCCGCCAACAACACCGCGCCGGAGCCGACGGCGGTGTGCTGGCAGGAGTCGAAGGGAAACTGAAACGCGCTGATGGCTTGGCCGTGGGACACGACATAATCAAAGGCGTTGTTCCGCCGCGGCCACACGCGCTCGATACTCCCCGTGCCGGAAGGCGCAGCATACCCGCGACGCACCACGTTCTGGCGCGGATTACCCTCGCGGGTGAAGGTCTCGAAGGCATTGACGACCAGGATTTTCGGCGCGCCGTCCCGCACCGGCGCGCGGCAGCCGACCACGACGCTGGGCAGCGATTCACCCCCGGCATTGCGCGCGGCGATGCGGAAGTAGTGCGCGGTATCGGCCGGCAAATCGGTGAATGTATAAGTCGTCACATTGCCCACCTCAACCGGCTGGCCGAAGCCGTAGCCATCGGTCGAGCGGTAGATGACATACCCTGTGGGCGCGCCGCTGCCGCCGGTGGCGACGGGCATCGTCCAACGCAGGGTGATGTCGCCATTGGCCGCGCCAAGCGCGCGAGGATTGGCGGGTGGCTCGGGCAAAAAGGCCAGCGGACCGCCGTCGAAACGGTTCATGTGTTTGACCACCGCGTGCATCGCCGCCTTGCCGATGGCCGCGCGGCCTTTGGGATCGCGCAGGATGCGCGCGTCCTCGGCGCTGTCGTGAAAGGCCACCTCGATGATGGTGGCGTCCATCTCGTCGCCGAACAGCCGCGTGTCGATTTCCGAATACCCGCCGGTGTAAGTGTAGGTCGTGCGGGTGCTCCACGGCGTTTCCAACGGCGGCGAGCCCAGCGCGCGCAGGTCGGTGTTGACCTCCTGCCCGCACAAGGCGGCGAGCGCCGCCTGGTTCGGCGTGGGCGAGCCGGTGATCAACCCGATCGCGCCGCGCCCGCCGCCGGCATTGGAATGAAAGTTGATGTGGATGCGGTCGAAAAAACCGCCCGCCGCCTCACGGTTCATTTCGCGGGACATCTTCGGTGGCGCCGACCAGCCGTCGCTCTCGTCGTTGCCCGAGCCGTCGTAAAGCGATGCCGACTGGCCCTGGCCGAGGCTGTTCTGGATCCAATAGCGCGTGCCTTCATCCTCGCGCGGATACGTCGAGATCAGCCCATCGCGCGCCACCGTGCCCATCCCGTTGCCGAAGCGGATGGCATCGGCAAAAACATAGCTTCCCGCCGCCGAGCCGCGCAGGTTGCTGATGACCACCGCGCCCCGCTCGGAGTCCGCGCCGGCATTGAAATAATATTCCCCTAGATACACCCACCCGCTGCCGACCATGTGGTGCGGAATCCTCACCTCGGACTCGCCGCCGGTGTGACGGATGCGATAAAGCTGATGCCCGCGATCCGACCCATGCCGCACCCAGGTATAAACGGGATAATACCCTGTCTCGGGAATCGCCGGCGTGTAGGTCGCGGTGGCGGTTTCCGTCGCCGCCAAGGCCGCGTAGCGATACGGCACCGCGCCGGCCGCGCCGTAATAAATGGTGGAGGTGCTGTCGGCCCACGTGCCCGTCCACGTCACGCGCGAACTGGGATTGTCGATCACGACCTCGTTCGTCTGCTGCCCCAGCGGCCGGAACGGCACCACGATGGCGCCGGCATTGAAGCAATACGCCGCGAAGAAATTGAGTTGGTCGAGATTGCCGTAATCCTCGTTCATGTCGTGCAGCGGGGCCGGACGCTGCAGCCGCCAGTAGTCCGGCGCATACACCCAGCCGTGGCCGGCATTCATATAGACGATACGTCCGCTGAGCGCGCCCTGCGGCTGCCGCGCCGCCGGCGCGACCGGCCCGAACCCACGCGTCACCCGCTCCGGCGAGGGCGCGATCGGCACGGGCTCGGCCCAATCCGCCGATTGATACAACGGCGGCTCCGCTTCGAAGTCGATCAAATGATCCGGCGGTCCCTCCGCCGCCGCCAGCCATCCGCCGCTCAGGAGCCATCCCCACCGCCATCCCAATCGGCGGCAGCCACAACGGAAGAAAAAACGCACAACCATGAAAGAATAGTAAAAGCAAAGGATGCGCCCTGCGCAAAAGAATGGACCTCTCCTCAACGTCCGGGTCGCCTGAAAATTAGTGATACCCCTTCTTCCGCGAGGTGATCCTGCCGGCGGGGCTTCCTCCGAAAAACATCGCACCTTCCCACACGACACCCGGCGGCGGCGCGCTATGCTGGGCCGGATATGGCGAAGACCCTTTATTTGCTGGATGGAATGGCGCTGGCTTACCGCGCGCATTTCGCGCTCATCGCACGGCCGATCATGACCTCGGCAGGCGTGAACACCTCCGCCTTGTATGGCTTCGCCAACACGCTCATCGAGCTGCTCAAGAACCGCCAGCCGACGCATCTGGCGGTCGTCTTCGATACCGCCGCGCCCACGGCGCGCCACACGGCCTATCCTGAATACAAGGCCCAGCGGCAGGAAATGCCGGAGGATTTGTCCGTCGCCCTGCCCGCCCTCCGCCGGCTGTGCGAGGCCCTGCGCGTGCCGGTGCTGACGCTCGACGGCTACGAAGCGGACGACATTATCGGCACGCTGGCCTTGCGCGCGGAGATGGAAGGGTTCGACACCTACATGGTCACACCCGACAAGGATTTCGGCCAACTCGTCGCCGAGCACACCTTCATCTACAAGCCCGGCACGGGCGGCGCGCCGCCAGAGATCCTCGGCGTGCCGGAAGTCTGCGCCCGATGGGAAGTCGAAAACCCCGCGCAGGTCATCGACATCCTCGGGCTGATGGGCGACGCGGTGGACAACATCCCCGGCATTCCCGGCGTGGGCGAAAAGACCGCGAAAAAGCTCATCCAGCAATTCGGCTCGCTCGAAGCCCTGCTGGAGCGATCGGCGGAGTTGAAGGGCAAGCAGAAGGAAAAAGTCGAGACCTTCGCCGAGCAGGCGCGGCTTTCCAAGCAACTCGCGACCATCGATGTGGCCACACCGATCGCCACCGCGCTGGATGACCTGACGGTGCAGCCGCTGGACAAAGAGGCGACCAAGTCGCTGCTGGTGGAGTTCGAGTTCAATTCGCTGGGCCGCCGGCTCTTCGGGGAGGAGTTCAAGGCCGGGCGCGGCGGCAAAAGCGCGGACGCGCCGGTCCAATCCGCCGGATCGGTCGGATCCGACCAATCAGCAGCGCCGTCGCCTCCGGCGACGCTGAGGACCATCAAGGACACGCCGCACGACTACCGCCTCGCCACCACCACGGAGGAACGCCGCGAATTGCTCGCGCACCTGGCCCGACAAGTGGTGTTCTGCTTCGACACCGAGACCTCCTCGCTCGACGAGCAGACCGCCGAGTTGGCCGGCCTCGCGTTCAGTTGGGAGGCGCACACGGGCTGGTATGTGCCGGTGCCCGCTGGCGCGGCGGGGCGCGCCGTGCTGGAGGAATTCCGCCCGCTTTTCTCCCGCCCGGACGTGGAAATCATCGGCCACAATTTGAAGTTCGACCTCAACGTGCTCGCCTGGCACGGGCTGGAGCCGCAGGGGCGGTTCTTCGACACCATGCTCGCCCACGCCTTGCTGGAGCCGGACCAGCGCCACGGCATGGATTACCTCAGCGAAGTCTATCTCGGCTACACGCCCAT
>CAZQUC010000168.1:0-8956 GCA_964596095.1 uncultured Enterobacteriaceae bacterium | reverse complement strand
GCATCCGGAAAAATACGTGGTGCTCAACAGCGGCTTCAGCTTCCGCGATTACGACTACCTCAACAACGCGCGCCAGACGCCGAAGCTGCCGGACTGGGCGGTTTTCGATCTCGACACACCGCCCAACAGCCGCTTCGCCGGCAAAATCGTGGTGGCGGATTTCTTCGATGAACGCTGGCGGTTGAAACCACCGGCCGCTGAGTGAGGTCATGATCCACACCCAAGACATCGCCTGGGGTAGGGTGGCCATCCTAGCCTCCGTTTCCGGCATCTTGCCGGAAACGGATGAGCAGAAGGAGCGCGGATGTTTTGACTCCCGGCCAGAGCATGTGTTGAGCCCCCAAGGGGCGAAAGATCATAGCCCAAGGCAAGCGAGGCCCGCCGAGCGCCGCCCTGGGTTGGGCGCAAGAAAACATCAAGCCCTGAAAGGGCGAGACATCCATACAATCACGACACGGCGCGGGAGCAGGAAAGGCACGGTCTTGGTGAGATTGTTTCGCCCTTTCAGGGCTTTGGCCTATTGGGGAACAGTGACCCAGGGCGGCGCTCGGCCAAGCCTCGCTTGCCCTGGGCTGAAATATCCCGCCCCCTTGGGGCTAAATACATACCGGCCAGAGACCGGGAGTGGCGGCCAGGATGGCCACCCTACCCATGTCGATCGCCCATGATGAAACCGATGCCTTCATTCGTGACCTCACTTCTCCGGCTGGCTGGAGCGGGACTCTTGGCGTTCGCGCTGTGGCAGCCTGTCTTCGCGCAGCAGGCCACGCCCGCGGTGGAAACCGTCCGCCCGATCCCGCCGCCGGGCGTGGCCTTGCCCGAGGAGACACACGCTCGGCTCACCACGGAGGCGGCGCGCTTGGGCGACGCTTTGCGCGAACGCGAACGCCTCTGGACCGGTCCGGACACCGCGACGCGCCTCGCTTCCTTGCCCGACGTGGAGATTTTCTGGAAGGCGGTGGATTGGGCGTTGCGCTACGACGAATTTTACGACGTGAAACAAGCCGTTTGGGCCGAGGCGCAAGTGCGCGAAGGCTGGGCGCGCCTGGCCGCGCTGGATCGGGACGAGCGGCCGTGGCTCACGCAAACCGGACTTGTGGTGCGCGGCTATCGGTCGCGGATCGACGACTCCGTGCAGCCTTTCGGCTTGGTGGTGCCGCCGTCGTTCAAGCCGGATTTGCCCTATCGCTGGCGGCTGGATGGCTGGTTCCACGGGCGCGGGGAAAAACTCACCGAACTGGATTTCATCCACCAACGGCAAACACAACCGGGCGAATTCACGCCGCAAGACACCATCGTGCTGCATCCGTATGGCCGTTACTGCAACGGTCATCGCTTCGCTGGCGAGACGGATTTCTTCGAGGCGCTCGCTGTCGTGCAGCGCGACTACCGCATCGACGAAGACCGCATCCTCGTGCGAGGGTTTTCGTTGGGCGGCGCGGCGTGCTGGCATCTGGCGACGCATCATCCGTGGCGCTGGTGCGCGGCCGCGCCGGGCGCGGGGTTTTCGGAAACGGAGGCCTATCTCAATTTCTTCAAGAACGATCCCGTGCCACCGACGTGGTGGGAGCGGAAGATGTGGACGCTTTACGACTCCACCGTCGTGGCTGGCAATCTGCTGGCGGTGCCCACCGTCGCCTACTCCGGCGAACTCGACAAACAAAAGCAGGCCGCGGACATGATGGCGGCGGCGCTGGCGGAGGAAGGCGTGAGCCTGACCCACCTCATCGGCCCGCAAACCGCCCACAAATACGAGCCCGGCGCCAAAGCGGAACTCAACCGCCGGATGGATTTGTTGGCGCGGCGCGGCCGGCAGATTCATGATCAGGGCAACTATTTCCTCGACACCTTTTCGCTGCGCACGAACCACTTCGGCGGCGGCACGATCGACGGACTGGCAGAGCACTGGAAGAAATCGAAAATCAGAATGTGGTCGCCCTTTCCGGAGGTGTGGCGGGTTGAGTTGGAGAACGTCACGGCGTTTACCATCGACCTGCCATCGGGTTGTCTCGAGAGGATTTTCGACGAGTTTCCCGACGTGCCGCCGAGCGTGTCCCTTGGCGATTTTGCCCAAAGTGGGCCGGGCAACTCCCAGCCGACCACAACCAATTTTCCAGAGAAACCGCTGGCCAGCGACGGATCCTACCGCGCCTCCTTTCATTTCGCCGACGGTGTCTGGAAAGCAGGCCCCTTTCCCGAAGACGTCTTGCGCAAGAAGCCCGGCCTGCAAGGCCCCATCGACGATGCCTTCATGGAGCCGTTTCTGTTCGTGCGGCCGACCGGCACGGCGACACACGACGCGGTGGGCGCGTGGGCGGCGGCGGAATTGGCGCGGGCGGTGGCCCAATGGCGCAGCCAGTTCCGCGGCGACGCGCGGGTGAAGGATGACGTGGACGTCACCGCGGAGGACATCGCGCAACGGCATCTCGTGTTGTGGGGCGATCCCGCCTCCAATGCCGTGTTGGCGAAACTCGCGAACCACTTGCCCATCGCGTGGACGAGCGGCGAACTCACGGCCGGCGACCGCGTGTTTTCCGCGGCGACGCACGCGTTGATCGCGATTTACCCCAATCCGCTCAATCCCGAAAAATACGTCGTGCTCAACAGCGGGTTCACTTTCCGCGAAGCCCATTACCTCAGCAATTCCCGTCAGACGCCGAAGCTGCCCGACTGGGCCGTCATCGACCTCACCACGCCTCCCGGCCCGCGCACGCCCGGTCGCGTGGCGGCGGCGGATTTCTTCGACGAGCGCTGGCAGTTGAAACCACCCCCGCCGGAAGGACCGTAGCGGGGGCATCCCGCCCGCGTCATGGTAGCGGAGGGCTTCCAGCCCATCCGCGGAAAACATCCTCCGCTAAAAAAGCGCTTCCCGAATGGGCGCTCTCCTCCTCCGGCCACGCCCACCCGGCGCGACCGTGGTTGCGGCACGGGCGAGGCGTGACAGGATGCGTTCATGGCCACTTATCACACCGCGCTGGTGACCGGCGCTTCTTCCGGATTGGGCGAGGTGTTTGCCCGCGCGTTGGCCTCGCGGGTCAAGCGGCTCGTCCTCGTCGCGCGGCGCGAGGATCGCTTGCAACGCCTGCGCGAGGAATTGCTCTCCGCGCATCCATCGCTGGAGGAGGTGCGGGTGCGGGCGTTGGATTTGGCCCGCACGGAGGATCGCGAGCAGTTGGTGGCGGAGGAGGCGGACGCCGTCGATCTGCTCGTCAACAACGCCGGACTGGGCGATTATGGCGAGCTGGCCGGGGCCGAGTGGGCGAAGTGTTCTCACATTTTGGAGGTCAATGTGATGGCCTTGACCCACTTGACGCGGGCCGTGCTGCCCGGCATGCTCGCGCGTGGTCGCGGCGGCATCTTGCATGTCAGTTCGCTGGCGGGGGAATTGTTCATGCCCGACTTCGCGATCTACGCCGCGACCAAAGCGTATGTGAGCAGTTTTTCCGAAGCGGTGCGGATCGAGGCGCGGGCGCGCGGGGTCGCCGTGGTGGCGGTATGTCCCGGCCCCGTGCATACCGAATTCGGTGCGGTCGCCGAGCGGGAAGGAGAGAAGCGGCAGAACATCCCGTTTTACGCGCATCTTTACACGCCCGCCCAACGGGTGGTCGATGACGGGTTGGCCGCGCTGGAGACGGGGAAAGCGCGGGTCTTCCCGAACTGGCGCATCGCGGCGCTGGCATGGCTCATCCGTGCCTTGCCGCGGACGGGGCTGCGTTTATTTTGGGCGAGCCGGCCCCGCGCGTCCCGTCCGGCGGCATAACCGCGCCGGCGATTGCCGCCTTGTGTTCCCCGCTGGATGTGGCTATCCGTCCTCTTCCGTCCGTTGTCCCATGAGTTTCGCTGCGATCTATTTTCTGTTGTTTGGCACCGTGTCCGAAGTCCTCGGCGTGCTGGGTTGGGTGCGTGCCAAGAGCAAGGCTTCGCTGATCGCGGGCCTGGCTTCCGGGTTTCTGCTCACCATCGCGGGCATCCTCGGTCTGCTCGGCTTGGCCCAGGCCGGGCTCTGGCTGGGTGGCATCGTCAGTGTGCTGCTGCTCGGCCGCTTCTTGCCGTCGTTTTTGAAAACGAAAGCCGTGTATCCCGCGGGCCTCATGAGCGCGCTGGCGCTCGCCGGCGTGGCCATCGCCGCGAGCCAGCTTTTCACCTGAACCGTCGTCGCCCCTCATCCACCGCCACCCACCCGTTCCGCCCATGCCTGTCAATCCATCGCCTCTTTCCGGTGCCCGCGCTTCTTCCAAAACACGGAAACGCGAGGAGGGCGTGCTGGGCAAGTTGCTGCTCCTCGTGTTGCTGGCCGGGTTGTTCATCCTGCCGTTCACCGGCGCCGGCCGCCGGCTCAAGGACGGCGCCGTCGAGGTCATCCGCGCCGCCAAGGATCCGATCATTGTCGTCGAAAAAGAAGAGCCGCAAATTATTGAGCAGGAGAAAATCGTGGAGCGGGAGAAAATCGTCTATCGCGACCCGCCGCCCGAGCCCGCGCCGGACAAATTCGTCGCCACCCGCAACGTGGAAGTCGCGGAGCTGTTCAACGGCATCAAGATCAAAACCGAGCTGGAAACCGAGCAGGGCGACATCGCTTCCAAGACGCGCCGACAGGACGACGCCTATGTCGCCAGTTTTTCGCTGAAGATCAAAGTCCCCAAGCCGAACACCACGATGGAGGAATTGGCGGCCATTAATGCCGAGTTGCCCAAGGCGTTGCCCGGCTTGGCCCGGATGTTGCCAGCGGGCCGGGTATCCAATTACTTCCACCAACTTTACGACATCAAACAAAAGTATGTGCAGCGGAACCTGACCAAGCTCGACAAGTCGCTCACCCGTCATAATTTTTTCGACTGCGAGACGGTGCTCGAACTCAAGCACCCGGAGACCGGCCAGCCGGTGTTGTTTTTCCAGGGCGAGATGGACGTGGTCTCCGACGGTTCGGACGGCGACCGCATGACAAGCTTCGACGACTACATTTACAAGTCGCAGCACTTCCAGGCCACGACGAGTTATTCATGGCGCAAGGTCACCGCCCAGCCCAACCCGCTGATCGCCAAATTCGAGGCCGACATTGCCACCGCGCGGCAAAAGCTTGCCGCCACCACGGCCGCGGCGACCAAGAAGAGTCTCGAAGGCGACATCGACTACATGCGGCGCGTCGTCGCCCAACTGAAAACGACGAGTTTTCTCATCGCGCAGGAAGACCCCTTCATCGTGCTCTCGCTCTCCACGCGCCAGTATCCCGGCGAGGCGGAATTCGCGCCCAAAGTCGGTGATTACGCCGTGGTCGTGCATGGGAAGCGGCTTTTTCCCGCCATCGTCGGCGATTACGGCCCGCGCCATCTGGCCGGCGAGGCCTCGCTGCGCATCGCACGCGAAATCAACCCCAAGGCCGGTCCTTACAACCGCGCGGAGTCCGACCTGAAAGTGAGCTACCTCGTTTTTCCCAACACCGCCGAGCGGCCCTTCGGCCAGCCGGACTACGCGAAATGGCGTGAGCGGTGCGGCGAATACCTGACGAAGATCGGCGGTCTCGGCGAAGGTTACACGCTGCATGAATGGGAGGACCGCTTGAAGAAAAAACAACTCGAACAGGAAGCCGAAGCCGCGGCGGCCGCGAACGCCGCCACCTCCACCACGCCATCTCCCAGCCCCGCGCCCGCGGCCGGAGACACCACCCGTCCGTCCGGACTTCCCACGCCAACGGTGCCCCCTGCTGCCGGCTCCCGTTGATGGAACTGACCCCGGCACAAATCACGCGGGCCACGTTCCGCAACGAACTGGTCCGCTCCATTCCCGCGGGCGTGCTGGAAACGGTGACGATTACTTTCGCCGTCCTGCTCATCGACCGCGTGTATCACGCCGGTCCGGAGGCCAAGGAACTCGCGCTGCTCGGTGGCCGCGGCGGCCTGGCGGCGAGCTTCGCCGTCGTGTGGTTGTTGGGGAAATTCCGCCGCCCGCTCAACCAACTGGTAGCGTGGCTCAATCACCTGGCCGGTTGCAGCTTCCTGCTGGCCGCGCTGTTGCCGGAGCACCTCTGGGCCTTCGTCACCGGGTGCAGCGTCGGCATGTTCTGGTTCGGTTTCCAGATCCCGCTGCTGACCACCATCTATCGTGACAATTACCCCGAATCCAAACGCGGGCAGCTTTACTCGCTCTCCTCGCTGACCCGCTCCGCCGCCACCATCCTCTTCGCCTGGGGCGCGGGCCGCTGGCTGGATCACGATCTGTCTTCCTACCGCTGGCTGTTGTGGATCTTCGCCGGCTGCTCCTTCGCCTCCGGCTGGCTCTTGTGGCGCATCCCGTGCCGCCACATCGGGATGGGATCGGCAAAAGCCCCCTTCTTCCACGCCTTCCGCTGGCTCAAGCACGACCCGATCTTCCGCCTCTTCCTCATCGCCTACATGATCCTCGGCCTGGGCAACCTCATCATGGACGCGCTGCGGGTCGAGTTTTTGGTCAACCCCAAATACGGCGTCAAATTCTCCGTCGCGGAAGTCGCCACCCAGGTCGCGCTGCTGACGTCGGTGATCCCGATGACCTTCAAACTCATCAGCGCCTGGCCGTGGGGATGGTTGTTCGACAAGGTAAGCTTCAGCGTGCTGCGCTTGGCGTTGAACGTCCTCTTCGCGCTCTCCATCGGCCTGTATTTCCTCGGCCCGAGCTACCCGTGGTGGTGGCTGGGCAGCGCCGTGCTGGGCATCGCCTTCGGTGGCGGCAACGTGGTGTGGAATCTCTGGGTCACCAAACTCGCGCCCGGCGACCGCGTGGCCGACTACATGAGCGTGCATACGTTTTTCACCGGCCTGCGCGGCCTCGCCGCCCCCGTCATCGCCTTCCGTTGCGCCGGCCTGCTGCCCATCGAGCACATGACCTGGGTCTGCATCGGCATGATCCTTTTCGCCTCGGTGCTGATTTTCCCCGAGTGGAAAAACAACCGCGCCAAGGAAGAGCCGCCGCCGTTGGAGGAGGCCTGAGCCCACGCGATTTGGAGATGGTGAGGTTTGTCCAACGCCATCCGCTCGTAACGCATCCCGCCGATTTTCTTCGCCAGCGTCCGCGTGCTCCACTTCTCGATGCGGCACATCTCGGCGTAGAAATCACGCTTCAACTCGTCCTGTTGCGGAATGATCTTCTTGAAATGGCTCCAGCCCAATTGTCGCGACAGCGTAGCGACAATCTCCGCTTCATTTGCTTTCATACGCAGTCCTATCGCAACGCCGAATGGTTCAGCGCATCGACGTCGCCCCAGCGGCAGAGGTGGCGGATGGCATGGGTGACGTAGTCTTTGGCGGCGGCGATGGCTTCGGGGAGCGGGCGTCCGTGCGCGAGGTGGCTGGTGATGGCGGCGCTGTAGGTGCAGCCGGTGCCGTGGGTGCTGACGTCCGGCACGAAGGGGGCGGTGAAGAGTTGCGGTGTGGCGTCAGGATGACCCGGCGGAAACGCGAGCGCGTCCACGGCGGTGTCGCCGCGCAAGTGGCCACCTTTGAGCAGAACGGCGGCCCCGTAATACGCGGCGAGTTCGGCGGCGGCGGCGGGCAAGTCTTCCGCGAGGGTGACTTTTCGTCCGAGCAGGGTGGTCGCTTCGTCCATGTTCGGGGTCAGGAGGTCGGCGAGGGGGAAGAGGGCTTCGCGGTAAGCGGCCACGGCGTCGTCCTGGATGAGCGAGTCGCCGCTGGTGGCGACCATGACGGGATCGACCACCAGGCGTGGCCGGCGGGAGGGGGGCAGGCTGCAGAGCCGCGCGGCGACCTGGCGGATGAGCGCGGCGGAGTAAAGCATGCCCGTTTTCACCGCGGCGATGGGGAAGGCCTCCAGCAACAGGTGAAGCTGCTCGTCCAGGATATCGGGATCGACCGGCTGGAGGCGGGAGACCTTGCCGGGCACTTCCGCCACCACGCAGGTCACGGCGGTGAGGCCATAGACGCCGTGGGCGGCGAAGGTTTTCAGGTCGGCCTGCAACCCGGCGCCGGCGGAGCAATCGGAGCCGGCGATGGTGAGGGCGACGGGTGGCGAAACGGGTTGGGGCTGCGGCATGGGCATCAAAGTCGCGCAACTTGGCGCTTGCATGGCAGGCGCGCGACACGAATTGTCGCCGCCGTGGTGACTAAAGCCCAGGAACTTCCCGGTTTCACAACCACCGTGGACGAAGTGATTTACATGGCCAGTCTGGAAACACCGCCGGACCGGCCCTACGCCTTCGTGTATTTCATCACCATCTCCAACCGCTCCAAGGTGCCGCTGACCATCAGGGGGCGGAAATGGATCATCGAATCCAAGAACCACGAGAAGCTGGTGGTGGAGGGAGACGGAGTGGTGGGACAGACGCCGTATCTGCGGCCGGGCGAGGAATTTTCCTACAACAGCTATCACGTCATCGCCGCGGACAGCGCCGCGACCGGCTCTTTTCTCGCCGTGACGGATGAAGGTCGGGCGGTGCTGACCCGCATCCCGCGTTTCGAGATGCAGGTGCCGTGACGGCTTCCGCCGCCGGCCCGACCTGAGCGGCGGGCGGCGGCTTCACCTTGATCGACATGGGCGGCATCTACGGCTTCGCGGGATTTCAGGAAGAGGATCTCCTCAGCCGGATGGCGCGGCGGGTGCGGGCGCGCGGGCCGGAGGATGAGGGGTATTTCCTCGCGCCGGAGGGTCCGCCTTTCGCGATGGGACAGAGCCGGCCCGCGGGAGAGCCGGGGAAGGGAGGACCGGCCTTCGCCGCCGAGCGCCGCATCGCCGTGGTGATGGCCGGTGGGTTGCTGGGCCGGCGGGTGTTGCGTGACGAGTTGGTCGAAGCGGGAGCGTGGCCGGCGGCGGATAGCATGCCCGGCGACGCGGCGTTGCTGGCCGCGGGTTACGAATTGTGGGGTCTCGATGGGTTGCTGGGCCGGTTGCTCGGGCCGTTCGCGTTTTGTGTGTGGGACGGCCGGCACGGGACGGTCCATCTGGTGCGCGACCATTGTGGCCGGGAGCC
>CAZQUC010000167.1:4878-9029 GCA_964596095.1 uncultured Enterobacteriaceae bacterium | reverse complement strand
CACCGTTTACGCCCTGGACTCCACCACCATTGATCTTTGTCTGGGGCTTTTCCCCTGGGCACGATTTCGTCGCGCCAAGGCCGCGATCAAACTCCACACCTTGCTCGATGTGCGTGGTCCCATCCCCAGTTTCCTCCATTTGACCGATGGAAAATGTGCTGATGTTCAAGCACTTGACCAAATCGTCCTGGAGCCGGGCAGCTTCTATGTCATGGACCGCGGGTATCTCGACCTCGCGCGACTCTACCTCTTTGTCGTCGTCGGCGCCTTCTTTGTGACGCGCGCCAAAAGAGGCATGCGTTTCGCACGCCTGGAGTCGCGGCCCGTCGATCGCTCCACCGGATGGCGCTGCGACCAGACCGTGGGGATGGCCACGATCGAAGGAGCTTCCAAATATCCGGAAAAACTGCGCCGCATCGGCTTCCCCGACCCCGAGAGCGGGCAGGTGCTGGTCTTTCTTACCAATAACTTTGATTTGCCGGCGCTGACCATTGCGCACCTCTACAAGCTGCGCTGGCGTGTCGAACTTTTTTTCAAATGGATCAAAGGCCATTTGCGGATCAGATCTTTTCTCGGCACCAGTCACAACGCGGTGCTGACGCAGGTGTGGTCGGCACTCTGCACTTACCTCATGGTCGCTCTCCTGAAGAAACAATTGGCCCTGCCGCAGAGCCTCCACATGATCTTGCAGATTTTGGGCACCCATGCGTTTTCTCAAGTCCCTCTTTATCAATTACTTAAAGAATCAGCATCGCAGAAAATAGATGGCGATATTGGCAACCAGTTGACATTCAATAAGTAATAACCGAACAGTAGTGGGTATATATGGTGGGTGGAATTATCTGGAGTTTTTTCGCCCCATAGAGTCGAATTGTCACGCGGCGGTCTGCATCGACTCTTTGCGGTGGCTTATGCTTCGGTGGATGTCATATTGTCAGTGAAGGCGGCGGACTGGCCGCACACGTTTGTCGAGCCATATGTTTTGGGTCATGACAATTGGCCGGAGAAGTATGCCTCTTCGGAGTTTTTATGGAGCGCGGATGGCTCGGTGGTAGTCTGGTGGGTGCGCGGCGTGTCGGAGAAGGCCAAGCGCTACGAAGCCGCCTATGATTATCGGGAGCATCGTGGTATCGGGCTACGCCAGCATCGATGGAATACACGGGAGTGCGACGATCATATCAGAACGTTGGTGGAGGAGCGAGGTGGATTGAAAGAACCGTCCGTGCAGGTCCCAAGTTTGAATACTGGTATGTATTAGTAATCATGTGGAGTGGCGAAGGGAGAAATTGGGGATAACGCCAAAAGAATGCCAGCCCCTGACGGAGCTCTGCGCACTCGTCGGGCAGGAGGACGCTCACCCATTCAGCCACGGCAAAACCGGCTTCGTCGAGACGCATTCGATTTCGGGGCCACTCAGATCCTGATACACGCCTGCGCTGGCGCGGTCGCTGAGGGTGGCCTCCGTCGGCCAGTCTCGATCATCTGGCGGTGGCGGTGGATAGTGAATACACGCCACTCGACGCGCCCCTTGGGACCGCGCGTGAGTTGATCCTGATTCCCCCTGTGTCAGGTGGTTCGGCATGAGCGTGGAGATTCATTTCACCGTAAGCGTCTGACGGAAGACCGTCGAGGCTAAGGCCACGATGGCGTGGGAAGTGCTCAGGCGACGCGGAGGGAGGGGCGCGACTCTGCGCCGACTCCGGTTTTGCGTGTGGCGAAGGCGGCCGGAGTCAGTTCGGCCACGGTCTGGTTGGTGGCAGTGGGCAGCCGGGTGTTTGGCTCGCTGGAAGCGTTGGAAGCGGCCATTGAGAGGGAGTTGCGCCCGCTTTGGGAAAGCCCTCAACGGGTGCGCTCCTTGATCGGCGACGGTTGGATCCGCTCTCAAGTAAACGTTTTTTCCGGCGCTTCTAAAGTCCCGTTTTCATGTGATTATGGTATTACTTCACCGACGGGGCGATTTTGGGGGCGAAGGGGTTTGTGGAGGAGGTGTTCCAGCACCGGCGGGCGTGGTTCAGTGAGAAGCGGCGGACGGCGTCGCGGCGATTGCGGGGGCTGGAACGGGAGGATGGCTTGCGCACGGCGCGGGCGCTGGGCGTGGACCCGGTGGGCGGGTGAATCGTCGATCTTCCCCGGCCGGTGGAAAATCGTCTTGCCATCGGCGGCGCCCACGGTTCAACTCCGCGGATGTTTGCGAAGCGTCTGCGATTCCTGGCCGCCGCCGGGCTGCTGCTGTGGGCCGTCGGCGGGCTGTCCGCTTGCGCGGGCTACCGGTTCGGCGCGGTCAAACCGGAAAAGTTGGCCCACATCCACACCATCGCGGTGCCGACGTTCAAGAACATGACCCTGGAGCCGCGGTCCTCCGTGCTCATCACCAACGAGATCATCGGCCGCTTGCAACTGGACGGCACCTACAAAGTCGCCTCCACCAAAACGGCCGATGCCATTCTCAAGGGCACCCTCCAGGAAATCCGCCGCCGCCCGCTGCGCACCGCGCGCTTCAATACCATCCGGACGCGGGAGATGCAGTTCGAGGTGCTCATCGAATACACGCTGGAAGATCCCCATACGCAAACCGTGCTGACGCGCGGCCGGGCCCGCGGGAGTTCGCACATTTTTCTGGAGGACAATTTCCAGCTCACCGAACGCCAGTCGCTCGCCGAAGCGGCGGCCAATGCCGCGCGGTATCTGGTCAGCCAGCTCGCGGAGGGCCTGCCGGGCCTCGAACCCGCCAACGAAGCCGACGCCAATGCCAGCCGTCTTCTCGACCGGAGCGCCTCGCCCGGTCTCTGAACATCCGCCCCGCGACGGGCGCGCGCGCTCCCCGCGCCAGCGCATCCCGCCTCATGGAAGCCGCCCCGCTGCAACAAGCCGAACCCGGCACGCTCTACCTCATCGGCACGCCGCTGGGGAATCTCTCCGACCTCAGTCCGCGCGCCGTCTCTCTTCTCGGCTCGGTCGATCTCATCGCCTGCGAGGACACCCGGCATTCGCTGCCCTTGCTCCAGCGCCACGGCCTGCGCAAACCGCTCGTCAGCCTCCACGGGCACAATGAGGCCTCGCGCACGCAGCAGCTGATCGCGGAATTGCAGGCCGGCAAAAGCGTCGCCCTCGTGTCCGATGCTGGGATGCCACTGGTGTCCGACCCCGGCCTGCGGCTGCTCCACGGCGTGCGGCGTGCCGGCCTGCGGCACGCCGTCATCCCCGGCCCCTCGGCGCCGATCACCGCGCTCGTCGGCAGCGGCCTGCCCGCAACGGAGTTTTATTTCGGCGGCTTTCTCCCCGTCAAGGGCGGCCAGCGGCGCACCCAACTGGAGCGCGCCCTCGCCCGCGAGGAAACCAGCGTGTTCTTTGAATCCCCCCACCGCTTGCTCGGCACCTTGGAATTGCTGGCCGAGCTGGCCCCGGACCGTCTGCTCTGCGTCGCCCGGGAAATGACCAAAAAATTCGAGGAATTCCACACCGCCCCCGCCGCGGACTGCCTCGCACACTTCCGGCAGCGGACGATCAAGGGCGAAATCACCCTCGTGCTGGCAGGCCGGCAGTTGCCGAAATGGATGACCCGCACCACGGAAGAAGCCCTTGATTAGGAGGAAGTTGCTCTACAATCAGGACGGTGAATCACGCTCGCCGCAAGTGGCCGTCTTTCCTCCATGCGAGGAAAATCGCGAAAAAAGCATTTTTTTACTTGCATGGCGCGCGATTGGTCATATAGGTTACCTCAGTTCCGAAAGGAACGCAGGGGCGATCCTGTTGGCGACTTTCACGATTTAGGGGGTTTTTCGTGGAACAGCCAATTGGATCGCCCCGTTTGTTTTTCTATTTTGGCCGATTTCTCCTTACTTCAGCGATTTAGGCACGGCTATTAGGGGCATCAGGTCAGTCCCATGGGCACTTTAATAAGTTGCCGACATGATGGATCACCTTTGACGGGTTGGAGAGTATATCAGACTGATTCTATCTGATTTTTCTTGCTGCACGGTATCCTGTCAGACAGGTCTGTGAAATGAGGTCACTGCTTCCCTTTTTTGCATTGGCGTTGCTTGTTGAATGTGAGGGATTTTTTTGCGCAGTGACCATTCCGGCTGATTGCCTGCCAACCTTTTGCTCCTCCGGCTTGAAGGACGCTCAAACACCCGGCGACTTGCCGCCGT
>CAZQUC010000167.1:0-4778 GCA_964596095.1 uncultured Enterobacteriaceae bacterium | reverse complement strand
CCTGTTCGTTTCGGCGGTGGATTCGCCTGCCGCCGGAGGAACGACACGGCTTTCCTTCATTTCTCTTATGCGAGTTGTCGATTTCTCATCATCGTCGTTGGCACAGGTCCGGTGGCAAACCCGGTCCCGGATGACCCATGCGCAGACCAAGCTGTTCACCCATCGCGAGGAATTGTTTGCGGTCCAACGATTGCACGACTGCCTCTTGCCGCGCCACGAGACGCTGGTGCGTTACTCGCTCCAAGTGAAGACGACGGAATTCGGGCAGAAGATTTTCCTCGGGCTGGCGGCGTTCGACTTGCCGGCCGGGAGCGGAACTCCCGCCGGGATCGGCATCACCGTCGATCCCGAAACGGGCTTGATCGAGGATGTCTTCGGTGAGGGCGGCATGTTGGGGGACGTGCGTTCCGCCCCACAAGCCGCCGGAGAAACGGTGACCTTCGTGCTGCAAGCCCGCTTTTACGGCCTGACCTTCATTCCGACGCTGCAAATCGGCAATGAGCGGGTGGCTTTGCCGGCGCGGTTGCTGGAGCCGGGGCAGAAGTTGTCCGCGCTCGCGGGTGGCGTGCTCAGCCAGGGCGCCTTGCCGCGGTTCGAGCATTCGGAACTGACGCTGTGCCCGTTGAGCGCGGCGCCGATGATGCACGGGTAGGCGGCGTGACCGGAGCGGCAGACGAAACGAGGGCACACGGGCGGCGGGGGTGAGCCCCGCATTCACGACTGGAAAAATCCCGCGGCTGCCGCAAAGTGGGACCAACAGGAGGTCCGGGCACCGCTTTGTGAGCGGGTCGCGGCCTTCCTCTCCGTGTGAAATGGCCCGTCCCGTGTCTCCAGTCGAATGCCCATGACCTCAGCCCGAATTTTTTCTTGCCACGTCCTGCCCTTGGTCGTGGCCGCCGCTTGTTGGATGCCGGAGGCCGGTGGCCAGGGAGTCCCGTCGGGTTCGTCCCGTCCGCCGGCGCCGCTCCCGGCTTTGTCCAACAGCGCAGTGGCCATCGTCAATGGCAAAGTCATCACCCGCAGCGAGGCGGAAACGATGGCGCGCTATAACATCGCATTCGCTCGGCAATCGATGGCCGATGCCAAGTCTTTCGCCGAGCACCGGCAGGACGCGTTGCTGAGCAGCCTGAGTGATTTGGTGGATCGGGAATTGATGATCAGCGATTTCGAGAAACTGGGCGGCGCCATCAAACCGAAGATGGTGGATGAGGAAATCCAGAAATTCATTCGGGAACGTTTCGATGGAGACCGGCAGAAATTTCTCCAGGAATTACAGCGACAGGGGCTTTCCTGGGCCAAATTCCGCGAGCAGCAACATAAATCGATCATTCTCCAAGTGATGCGGGGTCGTGCCACGAGCGGCGTCGGATTTCCCACGCCCGAGCAGAAGGAAGAGTATTTCCGGAAGCACCAGGCGGAATTTCGCGAGGAAGGCTCGGTCTGGCTGAAAAACATCGCCGTCCCGCAATTGACGGGCAACCCCGCGCTCACCGGCGAGCAGCAGCGCGCCAGCCAGCGCCGCCTGGCCGAAGACATCCGCCGCCGCTTGGCGGATGGCGCGGATTTCGCCGCCACCGCGCGAGCGTATTCCCAGGACGCCGTGGCCGAGAATGGCGGGGACCGCGGATGGCAATTGCAGCGGGATCTCGATCCCCAATTGGCCGCGGTGGCCTTTTCCCTGCCGGTCAAAACCGTGAGCCAGGTCTTTGAGTTCAAAGGCTACTATTACATTCTGCTGGTCGAACAGCGCCAGCCGGGCAAGCTGAAACCGCAGAAAGAGATCGACGAATTGTTGGAAAGGATGGTGGAGATGGAGGCGAGGAAAAACGCCTTCGAGCAATATCTGGTCAAGCTCCGCAAACAGGCCACCATTGTCTATCCCGATCCCGCCTTGCAGCCCAGGCCGGCGCCGACGCCCGTGGGCGAAGCGTTGCGGTAGATTCTCGCGCCGGGGTGGAGAAGGGGAGGGGGCAATACCCATCGGCGTCAGGAGAAGAGCCGAACCTTTCGCAAGGTCTCCGCACTCCAAATCGAACCCCGCGTCAGAACCTGACGCGATGGGTTCAATGCCCTTGCTGCAGCCAAGTGGAGGACAGCGCCCGCCAGTCGTCGTGCGCGGCTTGGGGCGCGGGCTCTTTTTGCGCGGTGGCGACGGCTTCACGCACTTCTTCCGCCACTTCGGCCTCCCATTGGCCGAGTTCCGCCGGGGTGAGCACGCCTTCGTCGAGCAGCCGTTGGCGCGCGAGTTCGAGGCAGTCGCGTCCGAGCGGTGATTGCTTCAACGACGCGGGCACGTAGCTCGCATCGTCGTGCGCGCCATGGCCGGCCAAGCGCAGCAATTTGCCGACCACCAACTGCGGCCCGGCGCCGGCGCGGGCGGCCTCCACGGCGCGGGAGAAAACTTCCAGGCACGCGCCGAGGTCCGTGCCATCCACGGTATGCCCGGCCACGCCGTAGCCGGCGGCGCGATCGACAAGATCGGCGCAGGCGTATTGGCGTTCGGTGGGGGTGGAGTAGGCGTATTGGTTGTTGGCCACCGCGATGACGAGCGGCAATTTCTCCACCGCGGCGAGATTGAGCGCTTCATGAAACGCGCCGGTCGAGGTCGCGCCATCGCCGACACTGGTCGCGCCCACCACGTCGGTCTCTCCGCGAAACCGCCGCGCCAGCAGCATGCCGTTGATGACGGAAATGAGCGAGCCGAGGTGGGAAATCATGGCCGGCATACCCTCCGCGGGACGGCCCCAGTGGATATTGCCGTCGCGTCCGTGCATGGGGCCGAGCGCGCTGCCGAGATACGTGCGCGCGGGATCGAGCAGACCCGAGCCGAAGGCCAGCCGCCCCGCCATGTCGCGGATCAGCGGACCGAAAACGTCCTGGCCGCGGCGCAGCGTCAGCCCCAGCGCGACGCTGAACGCCTCCTGCCCGCGCCCCAGATATACGCCGCCGACGATTTTCCCGGCGTGATACAAGCTGGCGATTTTATCCTCCAGCCGCCGCGCCAGCAGCATCCAACGGAAGGCCTCGGCAAACCGGGGAACCCGCGGTCGGGTCTCCGCGAGAGGCGCGCGAGATGGTGGCTCCAGAACAGCGTCAGACATGCGTGTAACAGGCGGGAGAGCTTCACGCCCGCTCCACACTGTGCGGGCTCTCGCCGTGGTGGCAACGGCTTTTTCACGGTCAACAGCCGCTGCGGGCCCCGGCTTACACGGTGAGGATTTCCTTCTCCTTGTGCGCGACGTGCTGGTCGATCTCCTTGGTGGCCGCGTCGGTGGCGGCCTGGATGTCTTTTTCCAGCCGCTTCAAGTCGTCCTCGGTCAACTCGCTGCTTTTTTGCGCCGCCTTGGCGGCTTCGTTGCCGTCGCGCCGGGCCGTGCGCACCCGCACCTTGCCTTCCTCCGCCATTTGCTTGACGAGCTTCACCATCTCCTTGCGGCGCTCGCCGGACAGCTCCGGCACCGGAATGCGCAGCCGCTTGCCGTCGGGGATGGGATTGAACCCCAGGTTGGCCTCTGTGATGCCCTTGAGGCAATCCTGCAACGTGCTCGGATCGTGCGGCTGCACGTAGATCGTGCGCGAATCCGGCGTCGAGATGGCCGCGAGTTGTTTGAGCTTCATGCTCGTGCCGCCGTAGATGCTGACCGACACGTTGAGGCCCTCAACAAGCTGGGGCGACGCCTTGCCGGTGCGCACGCCGTTGAATTCGTGGAGCACGAACTCGACGGCTTTTTTCATGTGATCCTGTGTGGTTTTAAGAATGTCCTGGCTGGCCATAGTGCGCGTGGTGGAAATGGTGAAGAAAAACGGAAGGGGGCACATTGACCCATGATCCGGCTGGTCAGCAACTCCGAAAAGGGAACGGCTTTCTTTTGACACTCCGCGCCCCGCTCCTACACTCGGCCTTCATCAAACCCATGCGGGGGTGCCGGCGGCGGCTGAGACCTCGCTGATGTCCGTGCCGGCAACCGCCGGGCGGCGTGAGCGGGGAACCCTTGGAACCTGATGCGGGTCATGCCGCCGAAGGGAGCAACCTTGTTTCATCCGCCACCCGGCCACGCCCGCGTCTTGTCACGCGTCGCGTGGCCTTTTTTGTTGTTTTTTCAACAGAAGGAAGGGAAGAGTTGCACTGTCATATTCTATTAAAAAACAATAATTTACATACAATCACCGTTCATCGTTGCTCTTCCCTTCCTTCCCTTCCTTCTGTATAATTTTCATTTTCCATCTTCACCACTCCACCCGCGAGAAACCAAGACCATGATCGCCACCCAGGATTCCTTCGAGCCGCATTCCAGCGACACCCTGCCCAACAGCCGCCGCGTGTATATCGAGGGCGAGTTGTTCCCCGAAATCCGCGTGCCGATGCGTGAAATTTCGCAATCGCCCACCAAGGCCTTCAACGGCCGCGTCGAGGAAAATCCGCCCGTGCGCGTCTATGATTGCTCCGGGCCCTGGGGCGATCCCGATTTCCACGGCACTCCCGAAGAAGGCCTGCCGCCACTGCGCCGCGAGTGGATCCTCCAACGCGGCGACGTGGAGGCTTACGACGGCCGCGAAGTCAAGCCACAAGACAACGGCTACCTCACTGAAAAGCACGTCGAATACGCCTCCAAGTCCGAGCGCGCGAATCGCTTCGTGGAATTCCCCGGCCTCACCGCCCAACGCCGCCAGCCTCTCCACGCCAGCAAAGGCCATCCCGTCACGCAATTGTGGTATGCCCGCCAGGGGATCATTACCCCCGAGATGGAATTCATCGCGCTACGCGAAAACATGCGCCG
>CAZQUC010000166.1:0-9030 GCA_964596095.1 uncultured Enterobacteriaceae bacterium | reverse complement strand
ACAGATCGAGCAGTTCGCCGACCTGGGAATCCATGTAGGTGATCTCGGCGAGATAATGGGAGAAATCCTGCCGGGTGCGCGGCGTGTCGGCGAGCGTGGGCGGCAGTTTCAAGCCGCGGGGCGGGTAAGCGGTGGCATCTCCCATCACCCAGGGGACGTGCGGCTCGGTCAACGCGACGACGAGGCAGAAGGGCGCGGCGGGCTCGCGGGTGACAAACTTTTTCACGCCCGCGAGATCGTGCGGCAGGGTGGGATCGCGGACGCAGTTATCGTCGAAACCGGGGACCGCCTCGAAAGGGAATGACTCCGCCGGTTTGATGTGGGTTTTACCGGCGAGGCCGACCCGGTAGCCGAGTTCGCCGAGATGATGCGGCAGGCTGCGGGTGCCGGGGCGGCAGGGGGCGTGGTTCCACGCGCAACCGTTCCGCAACGGAAGGCGGCCGGTGTAGAGCTCGGAACGGGAGGGCGAGCACATGGCCATGGAGACATAGGCCCGCTGGAAGACGAGACCTTGCGCGGCGAAAGCATCGAGATGCGGCGTTTTCGCATTCTCTCCTCCATGCACCGGCAGGTCGCTGGAGGTGCAATCGTCGGCGACAATCATGAGAATGTTCGGCGGCGCGGCGGACAAGGTCGCGAAAGTGAAGAGCAGGCAAAGGAACGGGCGTGTCATGCGATGAAAGGGATAATCGATCGAGGGGGCAACGCTCAAGGACAAAGAACGAACCAGCCGCGTGGCCCGAAGGCTCACGCAAAGTGCGGAGAATCCACCGCCCGGCCATGAACAAATCGGAGGACGGTGTGGGTGTGGTCCTCGATGAGCCGAGTGAGCTCCCGAAGATCGGGGATGGTTTCCTGCCAAAAGGTCACGAACCGCCCTGACGTTCCATCCAGACCCGGAAATTTGCCGCGACCTGGCGAGCGAGAGCTTCCACCGTCACCCCGCGCAACCCGGCCAACGCCTCATAGACGGCCACAAGATTCGCCGGATGATTGAGCGTCTCGCCGTCGCCGGAGGGAGGCAGTTCAAACCGCGCTTTCCCAGCAGGCAATGGCATCGCCGGGGCATCCGTCTCCACCAGCAGACGGTCGGCGGGCAACCGGCGGAAGACATCGCGTTGCGCCGCTTTGCGCTCGTGCAGGAAATAGCCGTTGAAGGAAAAATACGCGCCGAGATCGAGGAAGTCCCGCGTCATTTCCGCCGGGCCGCCATAGGCATGAAGCAAGAACCCGCGCTCCGTTCGGGCCGCCGCCCGCAGATGCTCCCGCAGCGCGCCCCAGGCGCGAAGACAATGCACGGTCACCGGACGATCCAGTTCCACGGCCCAATGCCATTGCTGCCGGAAAACTTCCTGCTGGTCCGCCCAATCATAGGGTTCCTTCCACCGGTCGAGACCGATCTCTCCGACCGCCGCGCCGGGATCCGCCGCCAGGCGCGCCCGCAAGGTTTCCCCCCACCCGGACGAGCGCCCCGCGACATACCACGGATGCAGTCCATAACTGGGCGTCACCATCCCGGGATGAGCCTCGGCCAGCGCCGCCACCGCGGGCCAATCGCGCTCGCAAGTGCCATTGACCACGGCAGACAAGACCCCCAGCCTCGCCAAGCCGGCGAAAATCTCCGCATGATGCGGCATCAACCTCTCATCCTGCAAATGATTGTGCGCGTCGATCAACATGGAATACGAAAGCGGGATGCCTCCGATGAAAGAGAGACCTAGGCCGGGGACAACCTGACCCGGGGTCATACTGCGCCACCGCCTTCATGACGAAAGGGGGCCGCGTGGGCGCAATTCCCGGCACTCAATCGGAGACGATGACAACAGTCCGCCCGGGCCGCGTAGCATTTTGTTATTGACATTGTAACTAAGCATCCGATTCATACGCGCATGAGCAACATCATATCTGCTGACAACCTCCGTCGTGCCGCGGCTATCCGCGAGCAAATCGAGTCGCTTGAGTCCCAGTATCAAGCCATCATTTCCGGCACCGCCGTTCCCGCCCGCCGGGGACGCAAGCCCGGTCCCAAACCCGCGGCCTCCCTCATCACCGAGGAAGCCCCGGCGAAGAAAAAATCCCGCAAACGGAATCTCAGCCCCGAAGCCCGCGAGCGGATCAGAGCGGCGGTCAAGGCGCGCTGGGCTCGGGAGAAAGCTCTCAAGAAAGGCTGAATCCTTCATGAAGGCGCCGCCTTCGTTCCTCCCGGAGCAACTCTCATAACTACCGGCCGGCGGCTCAATACTGGATGCCGCCGGACAATGGGCCGGAAGCGGGCGGAATGTTCCCGCTCTTTTCTTGGTGCGGGCGATTTTTCCGTCCCTTCCTCTTGGCGTGAAGCCTTTGCAATGGCGCCACGCCCGCTTCGCTCAAACCGCCACAAAGCGGGAAGGGATCTTCATCCCTGATCACAAATCCGGCGGCGTTGGCGATCTCATTGACCGCCGCCGAAAGCACACGGAAGAAATCCGGCATGATCGTCTTGGGCGGAGCTAACCCGCGTTTCTCACCAAGGGAAATGCCGGGTGCGGATTTCGAAGGCAGAAGATTGATGGGGAGATGCCATGATGGTATTGGTGTCTCGGCAAGGCCACAACGGGAGTGGAGAGGGGCCTTCGAAGTGACTGCGACCGGTTTTCCGAATGTCTTGAGTGACTCACTTCACCGGCGTGCCGGTGGTGGTGGCGAGTTCGCGGAAGCGCGCGATGATTTTTTGCGTGATCGGGCCGGGGCGGCCGTCGCCAATGACGCGGCGGTCGAGCTTGGTGGCGGCGATGACTTCGGCGGCGGTGCCGGTGAGGAAGCACTCGTCAGCGATGTAAATATCGTGGCGGCTGAGGTCGCGCTCGCGCAGGGGGATGCCGAATTCGGCGGCGATCTCGATGGCCACGCCGCGGGTGATGCCGCCGAGCGCGCCCGCGGTCAACGGCGGGGTGGTGATGACGCCGTCGCGCACGATGAAGATGTTATCTCCGGTGCATTCCGCGACGAGGCCGACGTCGTTGAGCAGCAAGCCCTCCTCGGCGCCGGCCTGGATGGCCTCGATCTTGGCCATGATGTTGTTGAGGTAATTGAGACTCTTGACCTGCGGGCTGAGGATGTCGTGCGACGGGCGGCGCGTGGCCACGGTCGCCATCGTCAAGCCGTTGGCGTAGGCCTCCTCGGAATACAGCGTGATCTTGTCCGCGATGATGAAGACCGAGGGCGACACACAATTGAACGGGCTGAGGCCCATCGGCCCGACCCCGCGGGTGACGACGAGCCGGATATAGCCGTCGCTGAGGTTGTTGGCGCGCACCGTGTCCACGGTGGCCTGGATCATCTGCTCGGGCGTGAGCGGGATGGTCAGCAGGATGGCCTTGGCGCAATCATACAACCGGCGGATGTGCTCCTCCAGGCGGAAGACGCGGTGGTTGTAAAAGCGGATGCCTTCAAACACGCCGTCGCCGTAAAGCAGGCCGTGGTCGAACACCGAAATCTTGGCGTCCGCTTCATCGACAATGTTGCCATCGAGATAGATTTTTTTCATAACATGAGGTGAATCTTGACGCGAGAGCCGGCAGCGGCGCGCCGTCCGGAGCGGGCGGGTGGCCGTGGACGGCGGGGCCGGCAACGATCCGCCGACGCCGGGGCTCAGACCGCGGCCGGGGCTTTCGTTTCGTCCGCGACGATCTGGCCGTCGGCCAGGGTGACCTTGCGATCCCCCCATTCGGCCAGCCGCGTATCGTGGGTGACGACGATGAGCGTTTTTCCCGCCTCGGCAACGAGCGAAAGCAGCAATTTCATCACCTCCGTGCCGGTGGCGCTGTCGAGATTGCCGGTCGGCTCGTCGGCGAAGAGGAAGCGCGGATCGTTGACCAGCGCGCGGGCGAGGGCGACGCGCTGCTGCTCGCCGCCGCTGAGCTCGTAGGGCAGGTGGTGCAGCCGCTCGCCGAGGCCGACTTTCTCCAGCCACTGCGCGGCGTGGTCGCGGCCAGCGCGGCCGCCGATCAACGCGGGCAGCGCGGCGTTTTCCAGCGCGGTCAGCTCCGGGAGCAGGAAGTAACTTTGGAAGACGTAACCCATCTGCGTGTTGCGCAGCTTGGCGAGGCGGCTGCCTGGCAAGGCGTAAAGATCCTCGCTGCCGAGGCGGACGCGACCCGCATTCGGCCGCTCGAGGCCGGCGAGCGTGTAGAGCAACGTCGTCTTGCCCGCGCCGGAGGGGCCGCAGAGAAAGAGCCGCTGGCCGGCGGGCACGGTGAGCGAGAGCCCGCGCAGCACGTCGAGCCGCTGTTGGCCCATTTGAAAGGATCGGCGGAGATTTTCCGCGCTCAGGGTGTGGGGGAAATCGCTCACTTCTTTTTGAGTTTGGTGGCTTTGCCGAATGGCTCGATCGGCAGGCCGAGATCGACGAGGTGTTTTTTCGCGAGGTCGAGCGCCTTTTTCTCGCCATGCGCGGCGATGGAAAATTTCGCGGAATGGCGCCGGCCGTCTTCTCCCACCCATGCGGCCTGCCAGTAGTCGTAGGTCTGGTCGGCCTGGTTGCGGGTCACGACGTGGGTGATGCCCTTGAGGCCGCTGCGCTTGGGCTTGCGCCGCCGGCGGGAGAGGGCTTCCTGCCGGTCCTTGGGCAGCTTTTTCACCAAGGAATCCCGGAACGCGCGCGCGACCTCCTGCGCGGCCATTTTCCCGCCGTGGGTCTTGTCGGAAAAGAACTTCGCATGCCGCTCCCCCCGCACCGTGACGCGCACGAACCACCCGTGGCTGCGTTTCGCCACCTGGTCGATGCGGCTGATGCCGAAGTTGGGTCTGGAGAGTTTCATCAAACGAGCCGCGCGGCCGCATTCCGCGCCGGGCGTCTTCGTGACTAATGGAAGCAAACCGGCGCGGGGCAAGCCGCTTGTGAGAGCCGACCGTCTCAAGCGGAAGGCCCCTCCGCCGTCACGGGCATGGCTTTGGCGGCCTGCCGCGCCTGCCAGGCGGTGTAGGCGGCGGCAACGGCATCGGGCACGAGGGTTTTCCACAACGGGTCGCCCGCGCGCATCAGCGAGCGGATTTCCGGGCCGGTGAATTTGAGGCCGGGCACGTCGCCGCAGGGGATCGACACGATGAATTTGTTGTCGAGCAGGTGCTCGAAGAGTTTGCGCAAGTGTGGGGCGATGGCGGCCTCGGTCGCGCCGCGCAATTCGCCCGTGGCGTGGTCCAGTTCGGGATACACATAAAGCCGCAGCCGGTGCTTGAAGAGCCGGCCCAGGCTTTCGAGCAACCCGCCGTCGAGGGCCGCATACCATTTCTCCTCGAACAACTCCTCCAGCAGCGAGCGGCTGAGCACGATGCCGATGGGGGCCTTGGTCGAGCGGCTGAGGAAGGCGCCGAGGCGGTGGAATTCGGGATAGGCGGAGATGAGCACGTTTTCGCCCAATGCCTGGAGCACATCGGCGCGGGCGAGAAAGCTTTCCTTGTCCACCTCCGGCCCGTCCACCTCGCGGAGATTGTGCATCGACAGTTCGAATATCTCCACCACGTCGCCGGACGCGAGACCCGCGGCCTGGCCGTCCTCCACCGCGCAGAGCGTCGTCATTTCGCGGCGGGCGGAGGCGATCATGTCGAGGTGGACATTGGTCACGGGATCGAACCGCCCGCGCAGCAGCAGCAGCGGCTTCTTGTAAAAAAACTCCGCGGCCTGCATCACCTCGCCCCCGGCGGTGAAGAAGGCCGAGGAAGAAAGGCCGCTCTCCACGAGTTGGAGCGCGCCCAGGCGGTTGTCGAGACCGTGGAAATCCGGGCCGGTCATTTTGAGAAAATCCACCGAAACCCGCCGCGCGGGCAGATGGTCGCGCAAGGACTCGACGAAGACGCGCAGGTCGTCGCGCAAATACAACGCCGCGTAGATGAGGTTCACGCCGAGACGGCCGACGGCTTCCTGCTGCTCGTTCAATTCATCGTCCAGAAACCGCGCGTGGATGATGATGTCGTGCGGCGGGCCGTGCGGGCGCGTTTGCAGGCGGAGGCCCATCCAGCCGTGGCACTCCTGGTTGGTGTCGCCGTAGGCGCGCACGCGCACCGTGTTGGCATACGCGAAGAAGAGGGAATCGTCTCCCATTTTGGCGTCCAGCCGCTCGAAAAGCAGCGTGTATTCGCGGTCGAGCATGCGCAAGAGACGCTCGCGGGAGACATATTGCTTGGCCGGACCATAGACCGCGTCGCTCACCGTCATGTCATAGGCCGACATGGTCTTGGCGATCGACCCCGAGGCCGCGCCGGCGCGGAAGAACCAGTTCGCCACCTCTTGACCCGCGCCGATCTCCGCCAGCGTGCCGTAGGGCGGCCCGTCGAGGTTGATGCGCAGGGCCTTGGCCCGCGGGGAAAGCGTCGGAGCGTTGGGCGCGACGGAGGAACGGACCGGGGGCGGGGCGGACACGGTGGATGAACTCATCCCCGACAGGGTAATGGGCTGTCCTCAAATGCAACCCGCCGGACCTCGCCATGATGGGAAAAAATTTGCTCCGGAAGGTTCATCATGCTAACGAATGCCGCAGTTCCGCCCCTTGCTCCGCGGGCCGCTCTCAACCATCAACAATCATCCGCCATGACGCAATCCGCTCCGCCTCCGCCCCCGCAATCCTCCGGCAACAAGAAATGGATCCTCTTCGGCTGCGGCGGCTGTTTGGGGTTGCTGGTGATCGCCGCCATTGCCGTCGGATTTTTCTTTTGGTCCATCACCGGCGTGCTGAAAAAATCCGAACCGTATCTGGCGGGTCTCAACACGGCGCAAGCCTCTCCCGAGGTGCAGGGCGCTCTCGGGACACCGATCGAAGCCGGATTTTTCACGACCGGCGCCGTAACCAGCAGCAACGCCGAAAGCACGGCGGCCCTAGTCGTGCGACTCGCCGGCCCGAACGGTAAAGGCACGCTCATCATCGAAGGCAGCAAATCCGGCGGTGGCGCCTGGCAATACAGCAAACAGCAAGTGGTCGTGGATGGCTCCAGCCAAATCATCGACCTGCTTCCCGAAGCCGCCCCGGCCCTTCCGGAAGAAGAGCCCGCCACGGAGGAGTGAGCTAACCTTCCCCGCAGCCTCGCCTTGGAGTGCAGGGGCTCGCCTCCGCTCAGCGGAGGTGAGGGGAAGGAGAGAAGAAAAGGAAAGATCTGTTGGGACTTCGGGAGCGGAGCTGTCCCGCCGCGAGGGGCAAGCCCCTCTCCCCCCAAGAGCGGAGGCAAGCCGTCCGCACTCCATAATCCCGTCGGGCACCTCGTGAATGGCGCGAGGCGAAACCGCCTGCGCGGGGGCGAATTCCCGTGCATGGTGGCGGGGTGGAAGAGGCCATCGACCAGTTCATCCGTTACCAGGCCACCGAGCGCGGGTTGTCGGAAAATTACCAACTGCTGACCCGCCGGAATCTGGAAGAGGCGGCGCGGTGGTTGCGGGCAGAACGCGGCCGCGTCTCACCGGCGGAGGTGACGCCGGATGATTTGAGCGACTATCTGGCGTGGCGGAAAAATCTTCCGCCGACTCCGACCGGCACCCCGCCGGCGAAAAAAGGCGCGGGCCGGCTCGCGGCGCCCAGCCTGCGCCTGGTGCTGGTGGCGTGGCGGGGGCTTTATAAGTTTCTGCTCGCGCGTGGCCGGGTGAGGGCCGATCCCACCGCGGTGCTGCTCGCGCCACGCGCGCGCCCGGCATTGCCCAAAACGGTGGCCGAGGGCGCGTTGAAGAAGTTGCTGGCGTCGATCGACCCGCAGCCCGCGCTGGGAAGGCGGGATCTGGCGTTGCTGGAATTGATCTACGCCAGCGGGCTGCGGGTCTCCGAAGCCACCCAGGCGGGGCTGGATCATCTCAATCTGGAGGAGGGCTTCATCCGCGTCACCGGCAAGGGGAGCAAGACGCGCGTGGTGCCGGTGGGGGCGCCGGCGCGGGCGGCGCTGGAGGATTACCTGGCCCACGAACGGCCGCGGCTCGTCACCCGGCGCACCGGCAACCATCTCTTCCTAAGCGAAAACGGGCGGGCGCTGACCCGCCAGCGCGTGTGGCAGATCGTCCGGCGGCGCGCGCAGGAGGCCGGGCTGGAGGAGGCGCTGAGCCCGCACCGGTTGCGCCACAGTTTCGCCACGCATCTGCTCGGCCACGGCGCCGATTTGCGCGTGATCCAGGAATTGCTCGGCCATGCCGACATCGCCACCACGCAGATCTACACGCACGTCGATGACCAGCGGTTGAAGGAAACGCATAAAAATTTCCACCCGCGTGGCTGAGCGCCCTCCGCGGACGAAAGCGGCAGACAATTCCGCCCGCGCGGGCCGCCTGATGGCCGCGGAAATTTTGAATTTTTTCCGCCCCTTGGTATCTTGCCACCATGCCCGCACCACCCAAGATCATCGAACTGCCAAGCGTCCACACCGAGGTGGACGACGCGCAGGACCGTCCGTGGGTGGTGACCATCTACAACGATCCGGTCAATCTCATGGGCTACGTCACGCTGGTCATCATGCGCATTTTCGGCTACCCGCGCCGGAAGGCCGAGGAAATGATGCTGGCCGTGCATCTCAAGGGCAAGTGCATCGTGTGGAGCGGCGAACGCGAGAAGGCCGAGCTTTACGTCCAGCAATTGCACAGCCACCAGATCAATGCCGCGATGGCCCGCGACGATTAACACTCATGAAACTCCGCCGCGATCCCTCCCGGGGGCTGATCCTCTCCCATTTGCCCGAGTCGCAATTGCGGCTGCTCCAGCAAATTCCGCTCCATGCCGACCCCGCCGGCTCGCGCCGCGCGCAGGACCGGTTGTATCAAGATCCGGTCCGCCACCCGTCCGACGGTCTCGACGATGAGGTCAACGACGATTGGCAGGAACTCATCGAGCCGGAGTTGCGCGCCGCCTTCGCCGACCAACTGGAGATCGTCGCCGCCGATGTGAATGCCGCGCAGCCGCAGGCGGGAGAGGAGATGGATGAAGAGGACGAGGAGGACGACGACGAAGAGGACTTCGTCGGAGAAATGGGGGCCGGCGCGCGGGACGACACCGTCTATTATCACTTCACCATTCCGTTCGACCACGT
>CAZQUC010000165.1:0-9055 GCA_964596095.1 uncultured Enterobacteriaceae bacterium | reverse complement strand
TGAATTCGCCCGAGGACGTGTCGTCGGGAAACACCCCTTCCTGGTTGTTGTTGGACTTGTTGCCCGTCGAATAACACGCCGCACCGGGCGCCGAGTCGGTCACGATGGCGTCCAGCGAGGGCGTCATCACCACGCCGGTGACGGGCAGCGTGTCGATGGCCAGCGGCACTTCCACCTTGCCCTGCTGCACGTTGCCGGTCACGAGTCGCGCCGCGGTGCGGTGGGCGATGCCGGTGCCGTCGCCGATGATGTAAATGAGGTTCTTCGCCTTCTTGCCGGTCTTGGTGAAGCCGATGATCTCGAAGTTGCCGGAGGCTTCGGTTTCCTTGGCGTCATCTTGCACGGCATTGATGGTGAGGATCTTCGCCCCCGGCGCGGTATTGCTGTAGGCGCGCAGGGCGAGACTGAAGCGGTCGTTGCCGATCGGAGTGATCGTCACCGTGCCCGCCACCGGCGTGCCGTTCACGGAGAACGATCCCGCGGTGATGGTCTTGCCGGTGTCGGCCTGCACCGTCGCCTGCAAATCGAAACGCTGGCCGACGGCGAAACGGGCCACGTAGGGTGGATTCTCATCCCCGAAAGTGAAGAGCGCGCTGGGCGGATTGAGCCGGGTCACCGCGGGATCGGCCAGGAGACCGGAAAGACCGCTCGCGAGCAAGGCCGAACCGAGGGTCAGCCTTTTGAGTGAAGTGGTGGACATGTCGTTGGATGTGGGTTGTGTGGGTTATGGAGAGAAAGTCCATCCACCCGGCCGCGGCCTGGCCGCCTCCGGTGGGAGTCCTGAGGGGACAGGTGGGTCAGTTGTTTTTTTCAGGCCGGGTCAAGCCGGCGCCGGAAGCCAGCCGCTCGGGTTGGAAAACCACCGGTTTCATCAGATCGATCTTTTTCCGGCTCTCCGGGTGCGCCACGTGCTCCGCCCGGAGCCGGAAATGCGAGATACGGCCGTCGGCTTCCTGGCGCGGCCCCAACTCCAGCACGCCACACACCGTCAGCAGTTGCGGCCGCCACTCCGGCGCGCTCCCCTCTTCCTCCGGCAGGATGACGTGCAGCGCCCACGGCGGCAGATCGTCCGCCAAGCCGTATTCGGACATCATCAACGCCATCGGACGCGGCGTCATCAGAAACACCCGCGGATCGTCGTGCGGATGCCTCACCATATGACCGACGAATCTCACCGCAGTTCCCTCGGCCTTGGTGAATTTCGGGGTAAATTCCAGTCCCATGTCGCCGACCGGTGTTACAAACACGTCACCAAAAGTCATCACATGATAGGAATCCCATTCCTCCTTGGACAACACCTCGTCGCCCTCTTTTCCCGCAATCGGACGGGACTTGGCAGGCAGAGCAACTTCCATCGCAGATTGTTTATTTTGAAGATGATCCATCGACCCTCCCCACATCAGCCAGAAAACCGCCCCGAGAAAAAGCAACGGCATCGCGCTGATAACATATCGACTGGTTCTTTTCATTGGGTCGGAAACGTCACCTCGCGGCCGGAATAGCCGTGATGACCATGCGGCCATGCTATAACGCCACCGAAAAGACAATCCATCCATTTAGTGATACTTTTACGTAACACAAAGATTCCCCACATGTGACAATCCCGACTTTCGGACCGAATCACGACCCCAAAGAAAAGCGCCCTGAAACGCTTGGGAAACACCTTGGAGTGCGGAGCGTCTGGTGCGGAGGCCAGCCTCCGCGCGCCATAAGACTGGCGTCTCATGGCGGGCCGGCGGCTCCGATCATCCCGGCCACGGCCAGCACGCCATCCACCAGCATCTGCACGGAGATCATGATGAGCAGCATTCCGGTCAGTTTTTCCAACGCGCGGGTGCCCTTGCTGCCGAGCTTGCCCAGAAACCAGCCGCCCGCGAGCATGATGCCCGCCGTGGCGGCCCACGCGCCCGTCAAGGCCAGCCACCATTCGCCCAGACGTCCGGGGTATTTGCTGACCAGCAGCAGGATCGACGCGAGCGTAGACGGCCCGGCGATCAACGGCATGGCCAGCGGCACGATGAACGGCTCCTCCTGGCTGTCATTGCCGAGCAGGCCGCGGCTGGGGAAGACCATATTCAACGCGATGAGGAACAACACCACCCCGCCCGCGATGGTGATAGCCGGCTGGTTCAACCCCAGCGCCACCATCATCGGCCGGCCGAGCATCAAAAAGGCGAGCAGGATCGCGTAGGCGAAGACCAACTCCCGCACCAGCGTCCGCCGCCGCCGTGCCGACGGCACGCGGTTGAGGATCGACTGGAACATCGCCAGATTCCCGAACGGATCCATGAGGAAGAAGAGCAGGAGCAACGCGCTGAGAAAACTCATGCCCGGCATCATGGCGCGAACCCGGTCGCCGTCGAATCTCCCCCGCTTCGATGGTTCGCTCTTCTTAACAATTGGGCGTGCGCGGCGGGCGGCGCTGTGGTAGGATGGCCTTCGTCATGTCATCTGAATCCTCATCCGAGATCGACCCGTCGGTCGGCGCATCTTCCACCGTCAGGACATCGGCAACCCGTTTCACGCGACGACGCTGGTTGAAACTGGCCGGCGGCGCAGTGGCGGCGGGCGCGGTGTCACCCCTCCGGCAAGCCGCGGGCGCGCCGAGCGCGCCGGAGCGTGAATTCCGCGCGGCGTGGATCGCCACCGTGCATAATCTCGACTGGCCGTCGAGTCCGGGGCTCGCGGCGAGTGACGCCCGCGCGCAATTGGCGGCGCAGCTGGACGTGGCGGCGCGGCTCAAGCTGAACGCGATCATCTTCCAGGTGCGGCCGGCGGGCGACGCGGTGTATGCGTCGCGGCTCGAGCCGTGGTCCGGGTTTCTCACCGGCCGGATGGGTGCGTCGCCGGGGTTCGATCCGCTTGCTTTCGCTGTCGTCGAGGCGCACAAACGCGGGATGGAACTGCACGCGTGGTTCAATCCTTTCCGTGGCCAGGCGGGCGGGAAGTATCCGCCCTCGGGGCTCCACGCCCTCGCGCGCCATCCCGAATGGGGACGGCGGTTCGGCGGCGGGCTTTACTTCGATCCCGGCCTGCCCGCCGTGCGCGAGCACGCGGTGCGCGTCATCCAGGATGTGGTCGCGCGCTACCGCGTGGATGGCGTGCACATCGACGATTATTTCTATCCCTATCCGCCCAAAGGCACGACAGGCATGGGGGTCAGCGGATTTCCCGACGGCCCGACTTACGCCCGGTATGGCAAAGGGCAGGACAAGGGCGCGTGGCGGCGGGCCAATATCGACGCCTTTGTCTCCGGCATGTATCGCGCGATGAAACGGACGCGCTCCTCCGTCAAGGTCGGCATCAGCCCCTTCGGCATCTGGCGGCCGGGCGTGCCGGCGAGCATCCAGGGGAAGCTGGATCCTTATACCTACCTGGGGGCGGACGCGCGCGGCTGGCTCCAGCGCGGTTGGTGCGATTATCTCTCGCCGCAGTTGTATTGGAGCATCGATTCACCCGCGCAGAGTTTTTCCACGCTGCTGCATTGGTGGCATTCGCAAAACGGCAGCGGCCGCCACATCTGGCCCGGCATGGCCATCGACCGCATCGGCTCCAACGGCCGCACCGCGCGCGAGATCACGCGGCAGATCGCCCTCAGCCGCGAATACGCGCGGCGCGGGCAGGCCGGGCAATGCCACTGGTCATTGAAGAACCTGCGGCAAAACCGCGGCGGCATCCAGGGCGCGCTCACCAGTGGTCCATATGCCGGCCGCGCGCTGGTGCCCGCCTGCCCGTGGCTGGCCGAAGCCGCCCCGCCCGCCGCCCCGCGCGGCGTGCTCTGCCACGAAGGCACGCTCCGCTGGCGCGACGACGCCACCGCCCGCTGGACCACGCTGCAAACGTGGGATGGCGCGGCGTGGTCACTGCCCGAAGTGATACCCGGCGCCGGCGTCGAAGGCGACGAACGCGGTCTCTCCCTCCCCGCCGGCACGAAACTGGCCGCCCTGCGCCACATTTCCGACACCGGCCAGGAAAGCGAACCCACGCTGGTGGACGCCTGGGCTTGAAACCGGGTTCCTCTCGGTAACGTCCACGCTCGCTTGCGCTCCTCGGCCGAAGAGTCGCGACCCGCGCGGTGACGGCCGCGGCCGAGCTGTGGAGAAATCCACTCTCCTAATCGCAGGGTTCGACTTGACCCGTCCGGCCAACGTGGCCTTAATGGAAACAGGACCCCCGCAAGATCGAAGGCAAGCGCCCCGGCCCGTGCCGCGTCGTCACCCGCACGATCTTTCATCCATTATCTCCGAACCCACGATCCCCGATCCCGATGAAATCCTGTATTCTTGCAGGGGCCGTCTCGACGTTGCTCCTGATCCCCGCTGCCCTTCACGCTCAAATCTATACCGCACCCTACGGCCCCGGAGGCACGTGGAATGCCTATCAAGTCGTCACGACGCCCGCCAACTGGGCCGCCGCCGACACCGCCGCCAAAGCCAAAACGGCCGCCGATACCGGGCTGCCCGCCTTGGCCGGCAACACCACCACCGGCCACCTCGTGCAGATTTCCTCCGAGGATGAAAACACCTTCGTCGCCCTCGCGGCCGCGCAGGCCCCCAACTCGGGCAACTCCAACATCTGGCTCGGCCTCAATGACGTGGCCTCCGAAGGCAACTGGGAATGGACCGGCACCACCGGCGGCTCGGGCGAGAACGGCGAGGAAGTCCTCGGCGTGGAGACCGATTTCGCCGCTTGGGCTCCGGGCGAACCCAACAACGCCGGCTCGGCCGAGCACGCCGCCGAATTGCGGACCGACGGCCGTTGGAACGACAACAACGGCGCCACCCAAACCCGCCGTTACGTCATCGAATGGGAAATCAGCGCGGCCGCGGCCATCGAAGGCGCGTTGCAAATCCCGGTTTATTACACCGGCCCCTACGGCCCCGATGGCAAATGGAATCTCTACCGCGTGGTCGCCACCGGGAATAACAGTTTCTCGGAAGTGCATGACCTGGCGATCTCCCAAACGGCGGCTTCCACCGGTGTGGCGGGTGTGACTAATGGCGCGCTCACCGGCCATGTCGCCTCCATCAATTCCGCCGCCGAGAACGACTTCATCTTCCGCATCGCCAACCAGGCGTCCAACAACACGGTGACGACCTGGATCGGCGCCACCGATGATCCCGCCTTCGGGGGCGAAGAAGCCGGCTCCAGCAAAACCGAGGGCTGGGTGTGGGCGGGCACCAGCGAACCGTTCACTTACCAGAAATTCCGCCGGCGCTACCCCAACAATGCCGAAGAGCCCAACAACGCGGGAGCGGGCGAGAACTTCGTGGAGATCCAGAACGTCACCGGCTACTGGAACGACGTGGGTGAAACCTCCGGCACCGGCGGCACCTTCCGACGTTACGTGGTCGAATGGAGCACCGAGCAGGACGCCCCCATCGCCGGCGCGGCGCTGCCTCCGGGCCTGCTGCCCGCCCCCTTCCCCACCCTCGCGGGCGCGGATGCCGCCGGCACGTGGGATCTCCGCTTCCTGCGCGGCGCGGCCAACGGCGGCGCCAATTTCCCCAACGCCCTTGGGGTGGCCTTCGGTGTCACTCCCGGCGCCACCGCCACCAACGGCACCCGGCCCGTCCTCAACTTCACCGACGGCGTCACCGGCACCGATACCGCCGGACGCTCCACCTCCGGCCTCTTCTGGCCGCGTCTGCCGTATCTCGGCGACCAGGCCGGCGACGACAACCAGTTCGTCCTCCTCGCCAAAACCAAGGTCACCATCGCCACCGCCGGCCGCTATGTCTTCAATGTCCACGCGGATGACGGCCATCACTTCCGCCTCACCGGCGGCCCCGCCAACGGCATCGAACTCCTGCAAGTGGACGGCCTCGGTCATTCCGACCCCGGCCTGCCCGGCGCGTTCTATTACCCCGCCAACAACGACGCCACCGGCGCCCGCGGCATTTATCAGCTCGCCGCCGGCACCTACGACGTGGAATTCCTCGCCTACGAAGGCAGCGGCGGCTCCATATTTGAAATCGCCTGGGCACCCGTTCCGGCGGAGTGGGCTCTCGGCTCCGACTTCGGCAACTGGGGCGCGGATTGGAAGCTGCTGGGCGGCGCGCAAGGCGGCGATCCGGTCATCCCCGCCTCGCTGAGCCTCCCCGCTCCCACCGGCGGCAATTGGTCCGTCGGCACGACCACTCCGGCCGGCGCGGCCTTCCCCACGCTGGCGGCGGCCGTGGAGGCGTTGCAAAGCGAGCCCCTCACCACCGAGACCTACCCCGTGGTGAATTTCGCCGATCCCGACAACGCGGGCAACCGCGGGCGCTTCGGCAATGACGCGCCCTTCCCCGGCGATGCCCCCGGCGATGAAAACTTCTTCGCCGCCGCCGGCCGCGGGCAGATCACCATCCCCGAGCCGGGTCTTTACACCGTCGCGGCGCGCGTGGACGACTGGTTCGCCCTCCGCGTCAGCGCGCCGGCCGTCGTTCGCGGACGGGTGTGGGGCGTGACTTCCCAAGGGCATATCGATGCCAACGACGCGCAGACACTGCGCTGGGATGTCGGCACGAGCGATGATCGCGTAGCGGTCCATTTTCCCACCGCCGGAACGTATGATCTGGATTTCGTCTTTGCCGAAGGCAGCGGCGGCTCCTCCATCGAGTTGTATTACGCCCCCGGCGTGCAGCTCGCCGAAGCCGACACCACCACGTGGCGGTTGATCGGCAACCCCGGCGCGCTCACCCCCGCCCTGCCCGCCACCCTCGCCAACGCCCCCGAATTCGGCGACCGCCTCTGGGGCCTCCACACCGTGCACAATGTCAGCTTCGATCTGGCCTCGCTCGCCGATGCCGTGAGCGCGCTCCAGGGCGCGGATGGCGACCACACCACCGCCACGGCTCCCGTGCTGAACTTCGTCGATCCCGATGCTCCCGGCGTCGGCGGCATTTTCGCCGGCGACCTCGCCGTGCCCGGTGAGTCGGAAGAGTTGGACGACGACAACTTCGCCCTCCACGCCCGCGGGCGGTTGGAGGTGGAGACGGCCGGCCGCTACACCTTCGCCGTCAAACACAGCGATGGCTTCGCCCTCCGCATCAACGGCGCCGCTTGGCTGGCCAATCTCGCCAGCGGCACCGCCGCCGGCATCGATCCCGCCGACGCCTCCACCCTCGTCTTCGCCACCGGCACCACCGCCCTCACCGACCGGACCAGTCGCGCGGCGGTTGATCTGGCGGCCGGAACCTATGAGGTGGATTTCATCACCTTCGACCGCAGCGCCGATTTCCATGCCGAAGTCTATGTCGCCCGCGGCCACAACATCGGCACCGGCGAATACGCCACCTCCGGCACCGCCGCCGCCGCCAACTCCACCGCCGGCGGAGGCGCTGTCATTTCCCTGAACGACGGCTGGCGCCTCGTCGGCTACACCCCCTCCGGCCTCGCCACCCTCGGCATCGATGCCGACGGTTGGGCGGTGCAACAAACCGCGCCGCGCTCGACTGCCCCACCGGATCAACACTTGAATGGCAACGCCTGGGGCGCCTCGGGCCAAGCGCTCGCCGCCGCGGATGCCTGGCTCGACAGCACCGGGGCCGGCGCCGCTTCCGTCACCACCGTGCAAGGCGTGCCGCAGATCAATTTCAATGATCCCGGCTTCGGCGGTCCCGGCTCGTTCCCCAACGACCAGCCCAACCCCACCAACACGCCCGCCAACAACAGCAGCAATACGGACGATCATTACTATGCCACCCGCATGACCGGCACGCTGATCGTGGAAAAAGAAGGCACGTATGCCATCGGCTTCCAAAGCGACGATGGCCAATACTTCGAATTCCTCACCCCGTCGGCACCGTTGACGACCCCCGTCTTCACGCGCCTGACCGCCAATGCCACCGGCACAGCCGACCCCGTCGATGCCGGCCTCATCACCGAATCCAGCCAAGGTGTCGAGGGCGCTCGCTTCCAGGTCGATGGCGGCACGGGCAACTCCCGCACCGTCGCCGAGGTCCATCTGACTCCGGGCGCGTATCCGATCAAAGCCGTGTGGTATGAAGGCACCGGCGGCTCCTACAACGAAATCTTCGCCGCGCCGGCGCCCGCGTATGGACGGCCGCTGAGCCTGCTCGTCACCGACGGCGCCTCGGCGGAAGTGGCCGATCTGGATGGCCTCACCCTCGCCGCCGGCGGTGTCATCCCGCCGCCGACCGGCAATCTGGTGATCACCAACCTCACCTGGTCCGCCACCAACACGCTGGGCATCACCTGGACCTCCACGGCCGGCGCGACCTACACCATCGAAACCTCCCCCAGCCTCCAGTCCAACCAGTGGACCACCGTCGAGGCCAGCTACGCCAGCGGCGGCGCCACCACCACCTACACCAGCCCGGCGCAGGACACCGCGGCCACGCCGCAGCTCTTCTGGCGCGTGCGGCAAAATCCGTAATCACTCCAGCCTCCCCTTCTTCGGCCCCGCGGCGCCCCCCATGTGCCGCGGGGCTTTTTTCGTCCTTGATCTTGGCTCGACCGCAAACCACGAAAACGATAAGCGCCCAAAGGGATCATTCATCCTCCCGACGAACACGCCTGAGTTGGGGTCATGGCGAAGCCATGCCAGCCACCGCAGCCGGGGGTTGAGCGCCGCGATACCCCCGGTCCTCTTCATGCTCACGCCTCGATCCCGGAGGGATCGCAGCACGCTTTCCCCTGCGGAAAGGAATCAAGCGTCCGGATCGCCCTCTCGGGCTGCGATCCCTTCGGGATCGAATCCTTTTTCCATCGCTGATCCGGGGGTGTCGCTCCGCTCAACCCCCGGCTGCTGTGGTGGCGATGGCTCTGCCATCGGCTCGGAGTGTGACCGGAAGGGCCGTCTCACCGGTTGCTCTTCATTCCACACCCCCAACTCTTGCGCTGGGGTTCCGAGGCAGAAACTGAAATAGAAGCGGTGGATCGCGCGGATATATCGTTGCTTGTGAATGGGTGCGTCTCCCTTGCCGTTGAGCGCCCATGCCCATGGCAAATTCCTAATGATCCGTGTCGTCTGAGATTCGTGGTCTCCCGCCGGATGCAGGCTCAAATCTCCTCCTCACGGGTGGCGTCCAATCCGCGTTGACGGAGA
>CAZQUC010000164.1:2490-9160 GCA_964596095.1 uncultured Enterobacteriaceae bacterium | reverse complement strand
TCGCTCAATTATCCTTGCTAAAGAGGCGTTTGAAGAAGCCTTTGACGCCGCCTTCTTTGGGTTTGGCGGGGGCGGTGGAGGCCGCGGTGGAGGCGGAGGGAGCGTTCCGGCCGGATCGCCCGGAAGTGGCGGCCACGTCGGTCTTCTGGGCGCGGCGGGGGCGTTTGCGGGCGGCCACTTCTTCGGAGGCCTCTTCGTCGCCGGCTTCCGCTCCGGTCTTTTGGTCTTTTTTGTTTTTGGCGAGCCGGGCACTGCGGCCCGACATGGGCTCGGAGCGCTCTTTTTTCAGCCGGTAAACGCGGTTGAAGACATCCGCGACCAGCGGCGCGACCTTACGCCCGCCGGAGATGGCGCCTTCCCCGTAATCCCCTTCGTAAATGGCGGCGAAGGCGTATTGAGGATCCTTCACCGGCAGGAAACCGGCGAACCATGCCATGTTGCGGCCGCCGCTCCATTGCGCGGTGCCGGTTTTGCCGGCGGTGGACACATAGCGGTTGGAGGCGGAGCGGCCGGTGCCCCCGCCTTCATTGACCACCGCGCTCATGCCCTTGCGCACGGAGGCGAGGTAGGCGCTCTTCAGGTTCAACTCGTTGCGATGCACGGGCGGAAAGGCTTCGGTGATCCGGTTATTGACGTCCTGGCTGTGGCTGATGAGCCGCGACTGGGGGACGAACTCCCCGTTGGCAATGGCGGCCATCGCCCGCGCGACCTGCAGCGGGGTGGCATTGACCGCGCCCTGGCCGATGGACATGTTGGCGAGATCGCCGGCGGCGATTTTGCGGTGATGATGCGCGAGCATGAACTCGTCGGTGGGAATGTTGCCGGGGGCTTCCCCACGGATCGGCAACCCCGTGCGCTCGCCGAAGCCCAGCCGCGTGGACATGGAGATCAACTCCTGGGAGCCGATGCGCAAGGCCATGGGGTAGAACCAGGTGTTGCACGAGTATTTGATGGCATCGATCATGTCGAGGCTCCCGTAGCTGGACTTGGAGTGGTTGCGGAAGTAGCGGTTGCCGATGCGGTAGGACGGGCCGCAGTTGAAGGTGGTGCTCTCCTTGATCTTGCCGCTTTCCAGGCCGGCCAGCGCGGTGACGACCTTGAACGTCGAGGCGGGCGGATAGGTGTCCATGAAGGCGCGGCCTCGCAGCGGTTTGTTTTTGTCCGCCACCAGCTTGTTGAGCATCGCCTGGGACATGGAGGGGACGAAGAGATTGAGATCGAAGGTCGGCCAGGAGGCGAGCGCAAGGATGTCGCCGGTCTGCACATCCATGATGACGAAAGCGCCGCGCTTGGTGTGCTGCCGGAGTTCGTCTTCGCAAATCTTCTGAAAATCAAGGTCCAGCGTGGTCACCAAGGTGTCGCCCGGCATGGGGCGCTGGGTCATTTCCTCGGAGATCTTGTTGCCGTGGGCGTCGAAGAGCATGTTGAGTTGCCCTGGTTTGCCCTTGAGTTTTTCTTCAAAAGCCAACTCCAGGCCGTCGCGCGCGGTGAGTTCGGGGTAATAGGGATCGTTGGGGTCGAGGGGCGTCACCGGCATCGGGCGCGTTTTGCCGACCGAACCGATGAGGTGGCAGGCGGCGTTCGACTCGGGGTAAACGCGCAGATACGCCGGGTGCATGATGACGCCGGAGGGCAGGCGCTGGAGCTGGGCCGGCGGCGGCTGGTCGCGAAACACCGTCTCGCACAGATAGGGCAGCCAACGGCGGTTCTGATAATGGGTGAGAATGGCGTCATCCTTGGGCCGCCAAGCCACGCCGAGGATTTTTTCCACCGCGGCGACGCGGGCTTTGGCATAGGCCAGGGCGTCGGCGGGCTTCATGGGGGGGCCTTCCGGGAAGGTGATGCCGGGATAGTAAGCGATGATGTTCTGCGCGAAGGGCTTGCCGTGGCGATCCACGATCAGCCCCCGCGGCGGAGGCAGGGAGACGTAAAGGGTGCGGGCATCGGCCTGCGTGCGCATGGAGGCCGGGAGGCCGGGTTCTTCGGTCGGCGCGGTCGCGGGACGGGCGGGCGTGGCAGGGGTATTCGGCACCGGGCGGGCTTCGGGAATGATCTCCGGAGCACGGGGAGGCGTCTGGGGCCTTACCGGGGACGGCGTCTCGGGAACGGGCCGGGCTTCCGGGATGTCCTCCTCCTCTTCTTCCGGAAAGATTTCCTCCTCTTCCACCGGTTGGGCGCGCGGCGCCTCGCTTTGCTGCCCGGCAAGTGGGGGCAGCAGCAATAAACCTCCCCAAACCATCAGGGGCAGGGATGTGGACAAACGGATGAAGCGCCAAGACATGGGAAAGTTCATTGATACCACGGTTACGGCCGGGGGAAAGTGGAAAGACGGGGACGGGAGCAAGCGCGGGGTGAGTGGCATCGTAACGGATATATTCTTTTGAAGATCATTCGATAAAACCGCCAGGAGCTTCACGGAGGCCGGAAGGCGGAAATTTCACAAAAACGAAAAAAATCAAAAGCGAGTGTTCATCGCGATCATGGCGGGGCTTGCGCGACGGGCGGACGCGGCGAGGCTGCGGAGCATGAAGATTCTCGTCGCGTCCGACAAATGGAAAGGCTCGCTGGAGGCGCCGGAGGCCTGCGCGGTGATCGCCGACGGCTTGCGCGCCCTGTGGCCGCAGGCGTCGATCACGGCGCTGCCGATCGCGGACGGCGGGGAAGGCACGGCGCGGGCGCTGCATCATGCCTGTGGTGGCGAGTGGATGACGCGCCAGGTCACCGGGCCGCTGGGGGAACCGGTGGAGGCCGGTTATGCGTTGCTGCCGGGCGGGGCCGCGGTCATCGAGATGGCGGCGGCGGCCGGGCTGGCGCTGACCCACGGCCGCCGTGACCCGTGGCAGGCCACGACTTTCGGCGTGGGCGAATTGTTGCTCGATGCCGCCGGGCGCGGGGCGCGGAAAATCATCCTCGGCCTCGGCGGCAGCGCGACCAATGACGCGGGCGCGGGACTGGCGGCGGCGCTGGGCTGGCGCTTCGATGCCTTGCCAGTGGCCTCGCGGGTGGTGACGAAGCCGGAAAGCCCGCCACTCGCCGGCGTGGAAATCCTGGCCGCGTGCGACGTGACGAACCCGCTGCTCGGCCCGCGCGGCTGCACGCGGGTTTTCGGGCCGCAGAAAGGTGTGCGGGCGGAAGATTTCGAGCGCTTTGAAACCGCCCTCGCCGGAGTGGCGGCGTCTTTCCCGCCTGCACTGGCGGAAACGCCCGGCGCGGGCGCGGCGGGTGGCCTGGGCTTCGGGCTGATGGCGTTTTGCGGGGCGAAGCTCGTCTCCGGCTTTGGATTGGTCGCGGACTGGCTGGATCTGGAAACCCACGTGGCGGCGGCGGATCTCGTCGTTACCGGCGAGGGCAGCCTCGACGCGCAAACGCTGGACGGGAAAGGCCCGCATGGCGTGGCCCGCCTGGCCCGTCAGCATGGCAAGCCGGTGCTCGGCCTCGGCGGCCGGGTCACGGAAGAAGCGCGGCCCGCCTTCGACCTCGCGGTGGCGGTCACTCCGCCGGGGATGCCCTTGGCGGAAGCCCAGCGCCGCGTGCGCGAATTGGTCACCACCGCGGTGACCACCAACGAAGCCGCCCTGCGCGCCTGGGCTCGCCACGAATGAGTTCGCCCGCTGAAAACTGCATTCTGAATTCTGAAAACTGGACCATCATCTCCCGGCATGAGCGAATTTCTTTCCAACACCCTGCCCGCCCCGGCGACCACGGGCGCGTCCAACGGCCCCGCGGCCGGGCAAGAAGCGGCGGGGGGACCGGAGGACGACCCGCCCGTCTCGGGAGCCAAAGCGATCTTCCGCCTGCTGCGGTATCTCGGCGGCTACACGGGCAAATTTTTCGGCGCGGCGGTGGCGATCCAGATCGGGAACTGGCTGCAACTGCTCTTCGCGGTGGTGGCGGGGTGCTTGGTCGATGGCACGCTCGGCCCGGCGGCGGTCGCGCCCGGCTCCGGCATCTGGGGTGAACGGCTCGGCTCGTGGCTCAAGCTCGACGACATCAACCGCATCGGCCTCGCCCTCGGCGGCATGGCGCTGGTGGTGGTGGGCTGCCGTTACGTCGAGTTGTCGTGGTTCGGCGAATTGGGCGAGCGCGCCATCGCGCGGCTGCGGCGCGATGTCTTCGCGCGCCTGGTGCGGCTGCCGCTGGTCTGGCACACGCGCCGCCGCGTCGGCGAGTTGGCCAGCCGGGTGATGACCGATCTCGCGCAGGTGCAGGAGCATTGGGTGAATGACCTGCGGCAATTCCAAACTCACGGCACCATCGTGGTGGGCAGCGTTATCCTCATGTGCTTCACGTCGCTGAAATTGACCGCCGTGCTCGCGGTGGTCGCGCCCATCACCGTCGTTGGCGCGGTGCTCATCGGACGACAGCTCCGACACGGCGCGACGCAGACGCAGGCGCGGCTCGGAGAGGCGGCGGTCATTTTGGAGGAAACCCTGCAAGGCATCCAGCATGTGAAGGTCAATGCCGCCGAGGCGTGGGAAATCGCGCGTTACGAAGCCAGCCTCGAAACGGCGTTGGTTCCCGCCGTGCGCGCCGGGCGGCAGCGGGCGCTCTTCATTTGCGCGGTGGCGTTCCTGCTTTTCGGCGCGTGGGTGTTCCTCATGTGGCAAGGCTCGCGGCTGGTGGAAGTGCGCCCCGGCCACGAGCGTGAGCTGTCGCCGGGGGATTTCACCTCGTTCATGTTTCTAGTCGCCTTCACAATGAGTTCGGCGGGCGTGCTGGCGGAGGTGGCGTCGCGGATTCCCAAGGCCATGGCCGCGGCCGGCCGCGTCTTCGCGGTGCTCGACCAACCGGAGGAAGAGGACGCGGCGGCGACCGCGGAGCCGCTCCCGCCCCTGCGCGGCGAGGTGATGCTGGCGAAGGTCGATTTCACCTACCCCACGCGTCCCGATCTCCCGGTGCTGCACGACATCACGCTCACCGTGCAGGCGGGGGAGAAAATCGCGCTCGTCGGCCCCAGCGGCGCGGGCAAATCCACGCTCGCCGCCTTGCTCGGGCGTCTCTTCGATCCCACCTCCGGCACGCTGCTCATCGACAGCCGGCCGGCGCGCGATTACCCGCTGCGCTGGTTGCGCGGGCAGATGGCGTATGTGCCGCAGGAGATCCTCCTTTTCGGCGGGACCATCGCGGAAAACATCGCCTACGGCCGGCCGGACATCACGCGCGACGATATCCGCGCCGCCGCCGCCAAGGCGCGCGCGCTGGAGTTCATCGAAGCATTGCCGCTGGGGTTCGAATCTCCCGTCGGCGACCGCGGCTCGCGTCTCTCCGGCGGCCAACGCCAGCGCCTCGCCCTCGCGCGGGCCATTCTGCGCAATCCCGCCATTCTCATTCTCGACGAAGCCACCAGCGCGCTGGATTCGCAGAACGAACGCCTCATCCAGGAGGCGCTGGAGGAAGTCATGGCCGGCCGCACCACCTTCATCATCGCGCACCGGCTCAGCACCGTGCGGCAGGTGGATCGCATCGTCGTGCTTGATGGAGGCCGGCTGGTGGAGTCGGGCACCCACGCCGAATTGTATGCCCGGGGCGGCGTGTATCGCGATTTGTGCGATCATCAATATTTCGAAACCGGACCCGAGGCCGCCGCGAGCGCGGGAGAGACGACGCCATGAAAGCCGCGCGCTGGATGTATGAATGGCTCGTGACCGCCGCCGGGTTCTTGTATTTCGGCCTCGGCGGTCTCGTCGTAACCGGGATCGGCGTGATCGCGCATGCGCTCTCCCGTTCCCGCGCCAACCAATGCCGCGGCCGGCGCGTCATCAGCCTCGCCTTCCGCGGGTTCTTCGGCCTGTTGCGAGCGAGCGGCCTCGTCGTCATCGACACGGCGGCGCTCGCGCCACTCAAAGCCGAGCCCGGCCTCATTCTCGCGCCTAACCATCCGTCATTGCTCGACGCCGTGGTCATCCTCGCCCGCGTTCCCGAGGCCACCTGCATTCTCAAGGCCGGCCTCCTGCGCAGCCCCTTCCTCGGCGGCGGCGCGCGGTGGTCCGGCTACATCAGTAATGACGCCGGGGCCGGACTCATCCGCCAAGCCACCGCCGAATTGCGCGCGGGCGGACAACTGCTCGTCTTCCCCGAAGGCACCCGCACCACGCCCGACGCCCCCGGCCGGCTCAACCCGTGCAAAGGCGCCTTCGCGCTCGTCGCGCGCGAGGCCCAGGCGCCGGTGCAAACCATCGTGCTGCGCTACAACAGCCCCCTCCTTGGCAAAGGGCGCCCGCTCTTTCGGCGCCCTCATTTCCCCATCGTCATCCACGCCACCGTGGGCCGGCGCTTCTCCCCTCCCCCACCCCATGAAGACGTGCGGCCATGGATGGCGGAGGTGGAGGAGTGGTTTCGGAGTGAATTGGGGGGGTAGTTTTCAGTCTTCAGTGCTCTCGGGCCACGCGGAAGAGGCGGATGGGAGCTTGGTTCGGGTCCATGCCGTCCATTTCGCCCATCCCGTCCATGCCCATCCACCGCAGTTTTCAGCGGCGACCGCGTTGCCTGGCCCCGGAGTTGCGGCAAGTTCTCCAACCATGAAGCCCGCTCACGGCCGGTCCGGCCGCCCGCATTCCGCTCCGTCCTCCCCCGCGCCCGCTCCGCCGTATTACCTCGGCATCGAGGGCGGAGGCACGCGCACCACCGCCTTGCTGCTGGCGGGCGACGCGCCGGTCGCGCCCGTGCTGGA
>CAZQUC010000164.1:0-2390 GCA_964596095.1 uncultured Enterobacteriaceae bacterium | reverse complement strand
CACCGCCAAGGTCGGCGGGCGCGGGCATGTCATCGGCGACCGCGGCAGCGCGTGCGACATCGGCCGGCGCGCCCTCCGCGAACTCACCGCGCACAGCGACCGTTCCGGGCAGTGGCCGCTGCTCGGCGCGCTCATCCTCGACGCCCTCTGCCTCACCGTGCCCGAGGATTTGATCGACTGGTCGATGCAGGCGGGCAAAGCCGACCTCGCCGGCCTGGCCGTCACCGTCTTCCGCGCCGCGGAAAAGCGCGACCCGCTCGCGCGGCGACTGTTGGAGGCGGCCCAGGAGGCCCTCGCCACCGACGCCCTCGCCTGCGCCCGGCGGCTCGCCACGCCCCGGCAGCGCGTGCAGTTCGTCTTTAATGGCGGCGTGCTCCAGCACAATCCGGCCTTCACGCGCGGCCTCGCCAAGCGGCTGGTCACGGTGTTTCCGCACGCTGTCATCACGCCGCTCGAACGCCCCAGCGTGTGGGGCGCGGCCGTGCTGGCGCAAGCCTTCGCCGTGGAAACAGCGTCCGAAGCGAAAACCACGAAACCCCGCGCCGCCTCCCCCCGCCGCCCCGCGACGAGCGGCGCGCGTGCCGGCACCGCCGCGCTGCCGGTCTTCGATCTCGCCACGCTCAAAGACTCGCCGACGGAGCGGCGCAATCCCCGTTCTCTCAAGCTCGACACCATGCCGCTCGCCGACGCCGTCAGCCTCATGCTCGACGAGGAAAGCCACGCGCCCCAAGCCGTGGCCGCGGAAAAAAAAGCGCTCGTGGCCGTGGTCACGAAAATCATCCGCGCCTTCAAAGCCGGCGGCCATCTTTACTACGCCGGCGCCGGCACCAGCGGCCGGCTCGGCGTGCTCGATGCCAGCGAATGCCCGCCCACCTTCCGCGCGCCACGCGAGCAGGTGCAGGGGATCATGGCCGGCGGGCAAAAGGCGCTGTGGAGCGCGGTCGAAGGCGCGGAAGACGACGCCGAAGCCGGCGCCGCCGCCATCGCGCACCGCCGCGTCGGGTCGAAAGACGTGGTCGTCGGCCTCGCCGCCAGCGGCCGCACACCCTATGTATGGGGCGCGCTCGCCGAGGCGGGCCGCCGCGGGGCCACCACCGTCCTCGTGTGTTTCAACCCCGCGATCAAGACCGCCGTCCGCCAGGCCGTTCGCGCCGCGTCCGGCGGGCGGGACAAGGTGTTCCAGCCCGATCACCTCATCGCCCCCGACCTCGGCCCGGAAGTCCTCACCGGCTCCACCCGCCTCAAAGCCGGCACCGCCACCAAGCAAATCCTCAACCTCTTCACCACCCTCGCGATGAGCCGCGTCGGCAAGGTCATCAGCAACCTCATGATCGACCTCAACCCCTCCAACGTGAAACTCCGCGACCGCGCCGAGCGCATCGTGGCCGACCTCACCGGAGCCCCCCGCGACCAAGCCCGCGCCGCGCTCGAAGCCAACGGTTGGGTCGTAAAAAAAGCATATCTGGCCGTGCGTGCCGCGCGGCCCCGGCGGGCGGCTTCAAAAAAGGGGACGGCGTGACGCCATGGCCATCGGTCAGCCGCGTCTCCGTTCAACATCGTGAAAACCATGGCGAAGCCATGCCAGCCACAGCAGCCGGGAGTTGAGCGTCAGCGATCCCCCCGGACCAGCGAGAAAAATAATTCGATCCCGAAGGGATCGCAGCGAGGAACGGAACGCCCTCCGCAAACTCGGCGGTCTGCCGACACATGCTTGCGTCCACCGGCTGGCTCAGGGCGCGCGGCCGAAGACACGGTAAAAGGCTTGGGCGGCGGGGGCGGCCGGATCGGTCAGTTCCACCGGCCCGGCTTCCGCCAAGGGGCCGAGGGTGAGGACGACCGGCCATGGCGCGGGACCAAGCTCCGACAACCGGTGCAATTCGTAGGTCCAGCCCTCTTGCCCTGTCACGACCAGCGACACGCTCCCGGCCCGGATAATGAAAGAATCCACCCGCAACTCTCCATCTGAGTTCGGTGGAGCCACCACCGCCACCGCCGGGTAATCCTGCCATGTCGGCGACGTGAAGCCGGCGCGGCCTTCATAGTAGTAGATGGTGAAGGTCGGAGCGACGCCGGTAAAGGCGATGGGACTGAAATTATCCGGAGCATCGCCCTGGAACGTGGCGCTGGTCAGGCTCGTGACGTCGGAAAAAGCCCAACGCTCGATGGTCGTGACGCCCTCGCCCAACGTCACACTGGCCAGAGCCGTGCAGCCTTGGAACGCTTCTTCTCCGATGAAGGTGACGCTGTCGGGGATCATCACGCCGGTCAGAGCCGTGCAGTCGCCGAATGCCCTCTCCCCAATGGAAGTGACACTGTCGGGAATCGTCACATCGGCCAGAGCCGTGCAGCCAGTGAATGTCCAGCTGTCGATGGAGGTGACGCCATCGCCG
>CAZQUC010000163.1:0-9253 GCA_964596095.1 uncultured Enterobacteriaceae bacterium | reverse complement strand
AAGAGACTGCGGATGCTCTGGCCGGCGGCGTCGAAGGTGGTGTCGAGCCGTTCGATGGTTTCGGGGCCGTAAGCATTGGGGTTCTGCTTGATCACGAACTGGAACAGCTGCCGCACAAATCCCTGGCGGGCGTCCGGCGTGGAGGCGGCGTGCGCGGCGAGGTCGCGCGGACCGGTCAGCCGGACGAGGTCGCCGGCCAGTGTTTCGTAGTCGGACACCGCATCGACCGGCTTGCCATTGTCGGTGGCGCGGTAGCGGCCGGTGCCATCGAAGTTCTCCAACGCAAAACCGAGCGGGTTGATGATGTCGTGGCAGTTCATGCACAGCGCGGGGCTGGTCATGCCAATGACCTTCTCCCGCATGGTCAGCGAGGGATCGAAGTGATCGTTGTTGAACGCGGCGGCCTCCACCGGCGGTTTGAGCAGACGCCCGAGAATCTGGCGAGTGATGAAAACCCCGCGGTGAATGGGCGACGAATTGTTATGATAAGCGAGCCGGGACAGCACATACGGGTGGGTGATGACCCCGGCCCGTTCGTTGGGATTGAACTTCACGGGCTGGAAATCGTCACCCTCGGGCGCGGGCACGCCGAAGAACCCGGCCAGCCGCTCGTTCAGCAACAGGTAATCCGCCTGCAACAACTCGCGGTAATCCGAGGCGTCGCTCCAGACGACTTTTTCCACGAACAACTCCAAGGACCGGCGGAGATCGGCGGAGATCGCGGCATCGAACTCGGGATACGTCCGGCTGTCCTTGGCCATGTCCCCCTCGGCGTCGAGCTTGAGCCAGCGTTGGAAAAACACGGCCAGTTTCGCCTTGGCGCGCGGGTCGAGCATCAGGCGCCGGGACTGTTCCAGAATTTGCTCGGGCGTGCGCAGGCGGTTTTCCTTCGCGGCCTGCCACAGCGGCTCGTCGGGCAGCGAATCCCATGAGCCAAGGGCGAGGCGCGAGGCCACGGTGAAATCATCGACCGGCCCGCCGCCCAACTCCGGATAAAGGAACCGCGGCGACTTGAGAATGAGAATGACGGCGCGCTTGACACTTTGCTCGGACGCGAGGTCGGCGGTGAAGGCGCGGTCCACGTAGAGTTCGCGCAGGGCGGGCGTGAGCGGCCGGCGGAAAGCCCGCTCGGCGAAGGTGGCGAGGAATTCCTTGAGTTTGGGCACGCGCTCCGGGTCGTCGTCGCCGACACCGCTCAACCGGCGCAGGCGGGCGATGACCTGGTTGGCGGCTTCGAGGGCGGCGGCGGTGGTGGCTTCGTGCCACGCCCTGGAGACTTCGGTGCCGCGCTCGTAGCCTTCGCTGGCATCGTCCGGCGGCAGGGCGGTCGCCACCACCGGCACGTGCGCGGCGGAGGCAGGGGAGAGAAACGGCGCGGCGAGCACGCTCCATTCGCCGCGCGGCGGTTTCCACTCCAGGCGGACGAGGCCCTTCTTTTCCTGGTATTTGAAATAATCCAGCCGCAGCGGGTAACTGCGTCCACCGAGCAGGAAAACGCGCGCCGTGGTCTCACGCAGCATTTCCCCGGAGCTGACCCAGGCGTCGATCAGCGTGGGCTGGCGCCGGGCGCCGCTGTCGTCGCGGGAATTCCGGTCGCCGCGGTCGAGATCGACATTGAGATAAAACCGCGCGCCGTTGGGCGTGACGAGACGGAACTCATACCATCCGGTGGCCTCGGCGAGCAGCGAGCCGTCCCAAGCGATGGAAAACTGATCCGCCGTGATCCCCTCTCCCGGCGAGCCTTCGCCGAAATCGAATGCCAGCGCGCGGTCCTCGCGTTCGATGACCTGCTTGGCTTTCTTGTTCATGCCGTCGGACTGGAAATACCGCCCGGTCAGCCCGGTGCCTGCGCCGGGTTCCGACCGCGAGCCGAAGCTGCCGATGAGGTCGGCGAGGGATTCCCGGAACTGGCGGTTGGTCAGCCGGGCGGCCACCACCTGCGGCTCGTGCAACCGGGCCTGGGCCGCCGGCGAGTAAAACGCGTCCATGATGTAAGCGGCCACGCGCTGGGACTCCTCCGCATCCAGCACGTCCGGATCCTCCTCCGGCATCGTGCGGTCGATGTAACGGGCCAGCGCCTCCAGCGTGCGCTCGCCGTGGAGCGCGTCGTCGTATTTCCCCTTCACGCCCTCACCACTATCCCCATGGCAGGAAGCGCAATGGTGCGCGTAGAGGACTTCGCCGGAAAGCGGTGTCCCCGCCGAGGCGGGTTCGGCCGGAACCGGCGCGGGCAGCGGACTTTCCTGCGCGGACAGCCCGCCCCATCCGGCGATCCATCCGCCGAAGATCGCGCCGAAAAGCCGGAGCCGGAATGTGTGAAGGCTGATTCTCACAGCCTCCATCATCGCTCGTGACACAGCGTTTCCCAAGCCTAAACTTCTCTCGGGCGATGCCCGAGAGGGCGCGTGGAGCAAGTCGGCATCGGGCGGTTCCCCTCACTCAGATCAATTGATACTGGCCGGGAATGGGCGTCTGGATGGGTGTGTAGCTGGACTCCCAAGTGAAGGTTTCCTCGGGCGCGAGGTCTTCCTTGGAATTGATCATCTGCTCCCAGGTCACTTTTTTGCCCGTATAGGCGGCCGTGCGGCCCATCAGGCCGAGCAGCGTGCTGCCCACCATGCGATCGCCGTCGTTCAACGTCTGGCCGGAGCGGATGGCGGCGAAGAACTCGCGGTGCTCCTGCTCATACATGGCGTCCTCGTCTTCCTTGAAACGCTGCGGTTTCTCCCCGCGGATGGCGACGGCCCGCCCGATGATCGCCGTGCCCTTGGTGCCGTGGATGTAGTCGGCGTTTTCTCCGTAACAATTCGGAATCTGGCGCTGGCCGACGGTCGCAAACACGCCGCCGGGATATTCATAGACCGCCGTCATGTGGTCGAAAATGTTGCCGCCTTCGTTCGGGCTTTGGCGGCCGCCGGTGGCAACGCAGGAGATCGGCGGCTGGTCGCGGAAGGCCCACGCCACCTTGTCCACGCTGTGGATGCACTGCTCGACGTAGCCGTCGCCGGAAAGCCAAGAGAAGTTATACCAGTGGCGGAGCTGCCATTCGATGTCGCTCCATTCCGGCTGACGCGCGGAGGCCGGCGCCATCGGCTTGACCGGACTGGTGTAATAAGTCGCGTAGTAAGAGGTGATGTCGCCGATGTCGCCGTTGAGCACGGCATCGAACAACCGGCGACGGCTCGTGCAATACCGCCAGCAGAAACCAGCGAGCACATTGAGGTTTTTCGCCTTGGCCTTGGCCACGGAGGCCATCACCGACTGCACGCCGGCCACGTCCACCGCCACCGGTTTTTCGCAGAACGTGTGCTTGCCTGCCTCGACGGCGGCCGCGAACTGCAACGGCCGGAAGCCGGGGGGCGTCGTCAACAGCACCACGTCCACGTCGCTGTCGATCACTTTTTGATACGCATCCAGCCCCACGAAGCGCTGGCTCTCGGGGACATTGACCCGGCCTTGGAAGGCATTCTGCAATTGGTGGATCGAATGCTCGATCGGCGAGGGAAAGATGTCCCCCACCGCCGTCAGCTCGCTGTTGGCGTCGGCTTTCAAGGCATCGGAAGCCGCGCCCGTGCCGCGTCCACCCGCGCCGACCAGTCCGATTTTGAGTTTGGCCGTGTTGGGCGCGCCGCGCAGCACGGAGGGAAATGATAGCAACGCGCCGCCCAGGGCCACGGCGGAGGTTGATTTCAGGAAATCGCGCCGTCCGGTCGGCAGCGACGCTTCGGGTTTCGAAATGGGCGTGATCATAAGCCCCGCAAGCTATGCGACAGATTTTTTCTTGTCTTCCAAAAAAATCCGCCGCCCTCCTTCCCCCGCCACCGGGCAACCCCTGATGGCGCGGCGTCTCCCCATCGCTTGGGCCGGCTCCCGCCACCCGGCATGGCTCCCCCATTGCCGATTCCTTGTCGCCGTCTCACTTGACGCCGATGGACGGGATGCCTCCGTTACACCGACAGCTCTTCTCCCAGCAGGCTGGATTTCCGGGTCAAGGGCACGAGCCGGGAAGCGGCCAACGCCCATTCGGCGGAAGGCACTTCGCGCCGGTTCACCAGTCGCATGGCCCGCTCGAAAATCTCCCGCACGATGAACCGCTGCACGACCCCGTGCTGCAAATACACCCGCTGCAAAGACTCGGGCAAATCATGAAAGTCGCCGATCATCCCCCGGCAATTGGCCCGGCCGCACTGGCAGGCCATGGTCCAGAGCTTCTCGCTCATGCAGGTGGAATAATCGAAGCAGATTTCCTCGCCGCCGACGATCGGGCGCAAGGCGATCATTTCCCGATCTTCGCGCAACCCGGCGTTGGGATGGCAGGAGTGGTTGATATAGCGTCCCTCCGTTTGGGTGGGGTAAATATACAATTCGCGATCTATCTGAAAGGCATTGGCTTCCATGTCGCCTTTCTCCAAAAGCTCCTTCAATGTCAGCACCTCCCCCTTCAGGGTAAACAGGCGCTCCCCCTCCGCGAACGATCGGCCGGCAAAAATGCCATTGCCGTCGGTGGGTGACGTGGACCGATAAATCAATGAGGCTGGGGATTGCACGATAAGACTCATATAGTAGTAATTACTGGGTCAGAAGGACAAGGGATAACGTGCCGAGAACCAGCCCGACAATATCGCGGGGGCGCAAGGTTTCTCCGAAGTAAAAAACACCCACTGCCGTCAGCATCAGCACGGTGGCCACCGAATAGCAGGCCCCCAGCACGGCCAGGTCCAGATGCTGCATGGCCATTACCCAAGCAAAGGCGGAGGAGGCATAAATTAATGTCCCGATCAAAAAGGCATGATTCAAAAACGGGCTGCCTTGGAGGCTGGCCCGCTTCAGAAAGGCATCCGCGATCACGCCCACTACACTGAGCAATAACACCAATAACACGCCCTGGATCCGGACCGGTGATTTCTCGGCAATGAGTTCCATGAACGAGAGTTAAAGGCATTATTGATAATATATCAAGTCTCAATCTTTTTCAGAAGACTGTCTTGACGAACATTTTACCTGAGTCGGAGCGTAAGTCAGCGTCCGATCGTTCACTTCGATATCTGAGCAATTATTTGTCTGATACGTTTTTCAATATCTTGATTATCTGACACTTGACATAATAATTCGCTCGTTTTGACAATTAATTTGCATTATAAAAACACCTCCGTGCGTCACAATATGGAAGCCGCAATTTTTTTAGCGAAATCGATTTTTTTGAGCAGTTATTTAATTTATATAAAATAAAAGTTTGATTTTTCATAATTTCACTATTATCTGTAGAAGATTTACGCCTATTATGAACCAGTTATTGACTCGTTTTTCTCTGCTGCGCGCGGTGCTGATGGCAGCCGCAGCCGCCGGTTTCGGTTGTAAACCGAAGGGGGGGCCGTCGGCGGGGGCGGAGTCGGGCCAGCCCGCGACGCTGGTGCTCTATACGTGGGCGGACTATTGCGCGCCGGAGGTGCTGGAACGCTTTGAGCAGCAGACCGGAATCAAAGTGGATCTGCAGATTTTCGACGATGCGGAGCAGGTGGAGGCGCGCCTGCGGTCCGATCCGGGCGCGGTGGACGTGATCGTGGTGGACAGCTTCAACCTGGGAAAGCTGATCCAACTGCGCCTGCTGCATCCATTGGACCAGACGGCTCTGCCCAACATCAGTCACATGAACCCCCAGTTCCTCGATCTTTCCGTGGATCCGGGCAACGGGTATTCCGTTCCCTACCAATGGGGCACGACGTTGATCGCCTACCGCAAGGACCGGATTCCCGAACCCCGGCAATCGTGGCAATTGCTGTGGGATCCCGCCTATCGGGGACATGTGATGATGCTGGACGATTCCTTTGAGCCGCTGGCCATGACGTTGATTTCCCTGGGGAAAAAGCCCGACACGACCGAAGCCGCCGATTACCAACAGGCCTCGCAAGCCCTTTTGGAGCACCTGGAGTCGATGCAGCCGCGCTACGGTTCGGATGTCGAGATCCGGGACTCATTGGTGAGCGGAGAGACGTGGGCCGCCATGTGTTACAGTGGCGACGCCGCCTTTGCGGTGGAGAAGGACGAGCAGATCGACTTTTTCGTGCCCGAGGAAGGGGCGACGATGTGGGTCGATTGCCTCGGCATCGCCCGCGACACGCGGAACGCGGAAACAGCCCACCGGTTTCTCGACTTTCTCATGGATCCCGAGGTGGCGGCGCTCAACGCCAACTTCATCCGCTATGCCACGCCCAATAACGGAGCCTTGTCGAAAATCGATCCCGCCCTGGCCGCCGACGAGCGCATTTTCCCGCCCCGGGATGTGCTGGAGCGCTGCTCCTTCGTGCCGCAGTTGGACGCTGAGCGCGAGGCCTTGGTCAACAAGTATTGGTATGCCGTCCGAGCCGTGATCAGCAGCCGTCTGGAAGAAAATGCGGACGAAAGCAATCAGGACAACGAATCCCCCGGCGAGACACCCCTCGACACGCGATGATCAAAGAACTGCGGTTCGCCCACTGGCTGGGCACGCTCAAAGGCCGCCTCCTGCTCGGGCTGGCGGCCGGCGTGCTGCTGCCGTTGGTCGCGGGGCAGTTGTTGATGCATTTCATTATCCGCCAGTCGCTGGAGCGCAATGAAATCCAGCGCTACACGGCGACGGTGCAGGAGACGGCCCGGCAGGTGGGCGCGCAGATGCTCTTCGCCGAGCGGAATCTCCTCGCCCTGCGGGGGAACACCAATCTTTACCAGGCCTCCTACGACAAGCGGGTCGAGGAGATCGAAAACATCGCGAAGGCCGCGCCGGTTTTCACCGACATTTCCATTTTCAACAAATACGGCCGGCAGTTGCACTCGACCTCGAATGACTATGGGGATCCGCAGGAGCGCACGAAATGGTTCGAGCGCGCGTTGAACTCCGGCGAGGGCGAGGCCGTGCTGGCTCCCCCGCAATTGGTGCTGGCCCGGCAGGGGCTCGATGTCAGTCTATATCTCCCGATCACGGTCGCGCCTTCCGAAGAGAAAATGGTCGTGCGCGGCCGGGTGACATTCGATCCAGTGCTGGAGGTGCTCCAGGCGGCGCCGCTCGGCTCCGGCGGGGGGATGGTCCTGCTCGACCAGCGCGGCGTGGTCGTGGCCGGCCCGGACAAGGAACAACTCATGCGTCGGTATCAGGGGATCGGCCCCGGCCCGGTGACGGAGCCGCACGTCGGCATTGCGAAAGACCAGCACAACAGCGAGGTGCTCTGGATCGCGACGCCGCTCAATGAAGAGCAGACCCGGGTGAACGAGCCGTGGACGCTGCTCCTCACAGTGCCGCGGGCCAATGTGCTCTCGCCGGCCTCCCAGAGTTCCCTGCTGCATCTCGCGGGCGGGGTGCTGACGTTGCTGGGCGTGGGCTGGCTGGGGTATTGGTTCGTGCAGCGGCTGAGCGAGCCGCTGGCCTCGGCCGCGGAGACGGCCAAGCTCCTGGCCCAAGGCGACGCGGTATCGGGCCTGGACGAGCACAACCGGCTGGTGGAAATCCGCGAGCTGGCGGTCGCGTTCAACACGATGGCGACGGAAGTCACCCAGAACCGCGGGGAGCTGGAGAAACTCGTGAAGCTCCGCACCCGCGGCTTGCAGGAGCAGCGGGAACGGGCCGAGGCCCTCTCCGCCCAGCTTCACGCGGCCTTCGATGCGACCCAGGAAGCCATGCTCCTGGTGCGGCGCGACGGCATCGTCCTGGGCGCCAACCGCCAGTTCGAGTCCTTCTTCGGCTTCGCCCCGAATTCGCTGACCTTAAGCGCCTTCTCAAGATGGCGCGAGACCTTCTTCGGCCGCTTCGAAGATAAAGCGGAGTTTCTCAAACGCTGGCGGCAGGGGGAACACCCCGGCGAAGAAACCGCCAGCCCCGCCGCCGGCGGCCACAAGTGGATCGTCATCCACCCCACACGGCGGGTGCTGGACGTGTATGCCTCGCCGTTGCTGTCGGAGGCGGGCGAGCATCTCGGCATTCTCTGGGTGTTCCGCGATCTCACCCACGAGCAGGAGCTGCAGGAAAACCTCGAACAGGCGCAGAAGATGGAAGCCATCGGGCGGCTCGCGGGCGGAGTGGCCCACGATTTCAACAACCTCCTCACCGGCATCATCGGCAACCTCACCCTCGCGGAAGGCCATCTCTCCCGGCTGGCCTCCGAAACACCACGCCTGCATGTGGTCCAGGCCCGCTCGGCGGCGGAGCGCGCGGCGCAATTGGTGAAGGAACTGCTCGGATTCTCCCGCCGCAGCCATCTCAATCTCGCCCCGCGCTCGCTCAACGAGATCGTGCGCGCCTTCCTGCCGCTCATCCAGCGGACGATCGACCCGCGGATCACCATCCGCCTCGATCTGGAGGAGAATCTCTGGAACGCGCAGGCGGACGCGGGCAAATTGGAGCAGGTGTTGATGAATCTCTGCGTCAATGCTTACGACGCCATCACCGGCCCCGGCACCATCACCATCCGCACTCGCAATGAATGGGTCCGGTCCAGCGCTTCGCGGTCGTTTCCGTCGCCAGAGGGCGAGCATGTGTGCCTCACCGTCAGCGATACCGGCAGCGGCATCCCTCCCGAAGTCCGCGACAAAATCTTCGAACCCTTTTTCACCACCAAGGAACAGGGCAAAGGCACGGGCCTCGGTCTCGCCACCTCCTACGGCATCGTCCGCCAGCACGGCGGGTGGATGGAATGCGACTCCACCCCCGGCGAAGGCACCACCTTCCATGTCTATCTGCCCCGGCTCGACCAGCCGGAGGCCGCCGCCGCGCCGAAGCCCGCCGAACGCACCTACGGCAATCTCAAAGGCAGCGAAACCGTGCTCGTGGTCGATGATGAACCCGTGGTCCGCATGGTGGCCGAAACCCTGCTCGCCACGCAGGGCTACCGGCTTCTTGCCGCCTCCGACGGCCAGGAAGCCATCGAAGTCTTCCAGCGCCACCGGCACGAGATCAAACTCGTCCTCATGGACATGACCATGCCGCGGATGTCCGGCCGCGAGGCCTTTGCCGGACTGCGGCGCCTCGATCCCGACGTGCCCGTCGTCATTTGCAGCGGCTACGTGGTCGATCTGAAAGAACTCCAAACCAGCGACGGCCGCCTGCCCAACGGGTTCGTGCAGAAACCCTACAACCTCATGGAACTGGCCAGCGCCGTGCGGGAAATCATCGATGCGACGGCCGCCGGACGGAAGCGCCCGCCGGTTTCGCAGCCCGCGCTCGCGCTATCAATGTGACGGCCGCGCGAAGAATGAACCCATAGGCCCGATACGCCGTATAGGGCCT